>CAZDAT010000161.1:0-4066 GCA_964503695.1 uncultured Lachnospiraceae bacterium | reverse complement strand
AGGAAATTCTATTTCTGCACCAGCTTGGTGCAGTTTTTGATTTTCACTAATTTCTACACCAATCTGTTGCAGTTTTAAGCTGTTTAAATCCATATTGTCTTCAATGGTATGAACCATTTCCGAAAACATCTTACTTGAAGAATAAAACAAGTACCATTTTTTCATATTCCAGAGATTTCTTGCCGAAAAACCTTTTGCGTCAGGAAATTCATTTTGTAAATCGAGACTTAGTTGCTCTACAATTCCTTTTCCCCATTTTTCTTCTGCCTTTCTTTCTACTAAGTCCCGCCCCAGTTGCCAGTTAAAATAAAGCTGTTCTGTATTAACTTTAACAGCAGCTTTTATCTGTGTTGTCATATAACGTTGTTTTACATCATGAATCCATTTTACATAATCAGAATCCAAACTGATATCATGCGATTTCACAATATGAGGTTTTATTTCTTCCGACCTATTATTTTCCATTTCTTCATACCTTTTTCTTATAAATTATTCTCTCCCCATTTTGCCAGCTCCGTAAACACAGGTAAAAGTGCCTTTCCTTTTTCCGTAAGGGAATACTCCACATGGGGCGGTACTTCGTTAAACTGCTCTCTATGAACAATTCCCAAGGCTTCCAAATCCCGAAGTGTATTGGTAAGCATGGTATTGGTGATTTTGGGGACTGCTTTTTTTAATTCCCCAAACCGGCAAGATGGTCTTTTACATAATTCATAAATAATGTGGGTCCGCCACTTGCCACTTAAAAGCTCCAGAGTCCGACGCATGGGACAGTTATCACTTACACTTGTACTCATCACCCTGTTTAAATATTCTTCTGCCGTTAATTCTTTTTTCACAGCTTCCCTCCTGTTACTTTCTAAAAAATTCAAACCATATCCGGTATCTTAAACCATACTAGGTATACTTTTCCTGCGTACTTGCAATCTATTTTTATACATAGTATATTTTTAATACTATAAGATTGTCAAGAAAATAATATCAACAGGTAATTGCAAAACTTATCTTTATTACTTTCAACTTGTGCAATTTTACTAACTGAAACGACAAGTGCTTCGACAACGACCGGTACTTAGTGCCTGTCTTTCAGGCACTTATGTACCGCTGTCAGTTGTCGGCAGCGAGAGCGTGCTTTCATTTCAGTTAGTAAAATTGCACATTCAGATATCTAAATTCTTAAGTTTTGCAATTACCTGAAAATAATAAAAAAAGAAAGGAACCTGTTATTATCATGAAAACCGCTATCATTTATTATTCAAAACACCATGAAAACACGAAAAAACTTTTAGATGCCATCGCATCCAAAAATGAAGTCACCCTGATTGATATCACCAAAAATCCTGCTGCCGATTTATCGGAATATGACTGCATCGGCTTTGCTTCCGGTATCTATTATTCCAAATTTCAAAAAGCCTTGCTCTCCTGTGCCGAAACCCATTTTCCAAAAGGAAAAAAGACCTTTTTTATCTATACCTATGGTGCGAAAAAAAACGGCTATACCAAAGCCATCACTGAAGCCGTTAAAAAACAAAATGCCGTAATTCTTGGAGAGTTTGGCTGCTTTGGTTTCAATACCTTTGGTCCTTTTAAGCTTATCGGAGGAATTGCAAAAGGACACCCTGATAACACCGATATCCAGAATGTCCTTAAATTTTATAATGGTCTGTTTTAGAATCACTCTTACGTTTTCTTAAAAAACCTTTTCTGCACTTTCCACCACGTGCTTTAACAGTACCGTGGTGGTCACACTTCCTACTCCGCCGGGAACCGGGGTTATGGCATCCACAATTTCAGATACCTGTTCATAAGCCACATCACCGCAAATCCTACCGTCAGCTACATGAATCCCTACATCAATTATGGTCTGTCCGGGACTTACATATTCAGCCGTAAGCATTTCCCGAACACCTGCACAGGCGATAATTATATCTGCATTTTTACATTCTTCTTTCAGGTTCATGGTTTTGGTATGACAGATAGTAACCGTAGCATTGCGGGATAACAAAAGCATCGCCACAGGTTTGCCTACTACCATGCTCCTGCCTACTACCGTAACCTTTTTCCCGGCGGGGTCGATTCCATAATAATCCAGGATTTCCATCACCGCCTGAGGAGTACAGGGAGGATATCCCTCCTTTTCCCCTGCAAACAGATGAGCATCCCCTGCACTGGTAAGGCAATCCACGTCTTTTTTTTCCTCTAACAGACCCTTAATTCTCTTTTCATCGAATGACTTTGGAAGGGGTCTGAATACCAGCACTCCATGCACTGATGTATCTTTATTTAAAGAGACTATCACCTGCTCTAATTCTTCCTGTGTTGCCTCCGGCGGCAGTTCTTTGATTTCTACCGCTGCACCTGCACCCGAAAAACGCTTGCAGATACCTCTTTCATAGGATAAATCATCCTCCTTTGCTCCGACACGCACTACCGCAAGCCTGGGTGTGACTCCTTTTTCCTTCAGTTTGTCTATTCTTTCCTGTAAACCTGCAAGCATTGCCTTTGCCGCAGGCATTCCGCGTAATTCTCTCACTTCACATCACTCCTTTTATCCATGATTTTTTGGTAATTGTAAAACTCACAATTAAAGGTCTGAAATCTTTAAGTCAGTTTTTTCATAATATTGTCATACACTGCCTGGCATCTTTTTCCACCGTCTTCAGTAAGCCTCATGGCTTTTTTATTTAAGCCCCCGGCAATTTCCGGATTGTGTAATGATTTTGTGTTAATATACACATTCATTACAGCTCCTTCCATGGCCGCCCTGCAGGCTGCTGCTGCCACTGCCACATCACTAAGTGCCAGACGGCTGCCTTTTTCTTCCAGTTCTTCGATTACCGGAACCAGTCCGTAGAGTTTTTCGGTAAGCTCCAAAGGTGTCAAAGCAGCATTCAGAAGTGCCTTTTCCATAATCTCATCTCTTTTTTTATCCTCCTTTGGAATCTTATAAGCTTTTGCCAAAGGTGCAAAAGCCTCTTCATCCTTTTTGATATAACTGTAGATATCTTCCATGGCTTCGTTTAAACAGATTAAGATTCTGTCAATATCTTCCTGATACATGGCATACTTTTTCTTTCCGCTTGTAAGATTTGCCACCATGGATAACAGGGCTGCTGCCAGAGTTCCCACAAGGGCACTGGCTCCGCCCCCTCCCGGTGTAGGCTCTTTACCTGCCAGTTCTTTTATAAATTCGTTCATCTCTTTTTCTCACTTTCTTTTTTACATTCCAAAATCAAACAGACTAATCTGGTTGGTTTCCGGCAAATCTCCCAAAAGATGCAGGGAGTCCATCATGTCACAGACGGATTTTGATACCTTTGCCCGGTTTCTGAAATCTTCCTTGGACAAAAATCCGCCCTCTTTTTCCACTTCTCTTGCCGCTTCCATAACAGAGTCTGCCGCTTTTTCTCCCATTCCGTCAATGCTGTTTAAGGAAGGCATTATTTTGCCATCCATAATCTGGAAATTGCGGGAATGTGCCTTAAAGATATCTATGGGTGTAAATTCATATCCCCTGGCATACATTTCCTGTACAATCCGCATATCCCGCATGGTGTCCTGCTCCTTTTTTGACAGGGAATCATTTCGTCTCTTATAATCGGCAATGGTATCTTCCAGATGCTTTTTCCCCTGACACATAATCTCATAGGAAAATGCCGATGCACGAATACTGAAAAACGCCGCATAATAAGCCAGCGGATAATAGACCTTGCAATAGGCAATTCTCCATGCCATCATGACATAAGCCGCCGCGTGGGCTTTTGGGAACATATACTTAATCTTCTTACAGGACCAGATATACCAGTCCGGCACCTGATTGGCAAGCATGGCTTCCTCCCATTCCGGTTTTAATCCTTTTCCCTTACGCACACTTTCCATAATGGTAAAAGACAAACTGCTTTCCACACCTTTATTAATCAGATACGTCATAATATCGTCTCGTGTACAGATAGCAGTGGCAATGGTAGCCTTACCCTCTTCAATCAGTGTCTGTGCATTTCCAAGCCATACGTCAGTTCCATGAGAAAGCCCGGAAATACGAACCAGGTCCGAAAAGGTCTGCGGT
>CAZDAT010000160.1:0-4089 GCA_964503695.1 uncultured Lachnospiraceae bacterium | reverse complement strand
AAAGCCTTTTTTGTTTTATCCGGCAAAAGCATGGTTTATAACTTCCTCCATGGTTTCCACAAAAACGATTTCTACCCCTGCCTTCATTTCTTTTGAAATTTCCTCAACATCCTTTTCATTTTTTGCCGGTACCAGAACCGTTTTTACACCTGCCGTTTTCGCCGCCAGAATTTTTTCTTTCAGACCGCCGATAGGAAGCACTCTTCCCCGAAGTGTAATCTCTCCTGTCATGGCAATATCTGCCCGGACTTTTTTTCCGGTAACTGCCGAGAGAATCGCCGTTGCCATGGTAATTCCGGCAGATGGCCCGTCTTTAGGAACTGCCCCTTCTGGAATATGAATATGAAAATCAAAATCCGTAAATGTATTTTCAGAAACCTCATAGTTTTCACTGACAGAACGCACGAAGCTGACTGCGGTCTTTGCTGATTCTTTCATAACATCTCCCAGCTGACCTGTCAATTCAATTTTTCCTTTGCCGGGCATTTTATTGACTTCTATCTGCAATGTATCTCCGCCTACACTGGTCCATGCCAGCCCTCTGACAATTCCCACTTCATCTTTTTCGTTAATGGTATCCGTGGTATATTTTCTTTTTCCCAGATATCTGCCAAGATTATTTCCCGAAATACGAATCTTCTTATCCTTATCTTTCAAAAGCTCCCTTGCCGCTTTTCTGCACACACTGCCTATGGTTCTTTCCAGAGTACGCACTCCGGCTTCCCTGGTATAATACTGAATCATATCCTTTAAGGCACCGTCACTGAAGCTAAGCTGTGATTCTTTGATTCCGTTTGCTTCCAGTTGTTTTTTTACCAGATGTTTTCTGGCAATGTGAAATTTTTCATTTGCCGTATAGCTTGTCACCTCTATCAGTTCCATTCTGTCCAGAAGCGGGCGTGGAATGGTTGAGGTGGAATTGGCCGTCGCAATGAAAAAGACTTCTGACAAATCCACCGGAATTTCCACATAGTGGTCTCTGAAATGGCTGTTTTGTTCACTGTCCAGTACCTCTAAAAGGGCAGAAAAAGTATCTCCTTTATAATCATTGCTCACTTTATCGATTTCATCTAATAAAATAAGCGGATTTTTCACTCCTGCCTGTTTCAGCCCATTGACAATTCTTCCCGGCATGGCACCTACATAGGTTCTTCTGTGTCCCCGGATTTCTGCTTCATCCCGGACACCGCCCAGACAGATTCTTACATATTTTTTATTCAAAGCCTCAGCAACACTTCTGGCAATGGATGTTTTTCCCGTTCCCGGAGGTCCCACCAGACAGAGAATTGAGCTGTTTGGCTTTTTGGAAAGTGCACGAACCGCCAAAAATTCCAGGATTCTCTCCTTCACCTGCTCCAGACCGTAATGGTCAGCCTCTAATTTCTTCTCCGCTCCGTCAATATCCAGATTGTCTTTACTTACCTTATCCCATGGCAGTTCCAGCAAAGTCTCAATATATCCTCTTTCCACAGAATAATCGGAACTGTGGGAAGAAAGATTTTTGAAACGCATGATTTCTTTCAAAATCTTATCTTTTACCTCTTTGGATGCTTTTAGTTTACCCAAAGAGGCTTCAAAATTTTCAACATCGCTTCCTTCCTGGTCTTCTCCCAGTTCTTTGCGGATAAATTTTAACTGCTCCCTGAGTAAAAATTCTCTCTGGTTTTCTTCTACTTTCCCCTTTACGGCTTCGGACAGCTTATTTTTTAATTTACTAATCTCAATTTCCTTCATCAGAATCTGGACCATTTCTGTATAACGGGTATTTACGTCAATGCTTTCCAGAACTCTCTGCTTCTTGTCATAGGTAAGAGGCAGATTAATCGCCAGCTGGTCCAGTACCCCTGCAAGAGAGACCTCCCTTTCAATATGGGAAGCCAGACTTCTGGCATTTTTTGGATTAAAAGATACATATTCTGCCAGTACTTCCTGAATCTGGCGAAGCATGGCTTCTTCCTCCGGTGACATTTCTTCTTCCGGAAGCTCTTCTTCTATCCGTTCTACCTCTGCCTGTAAAAAAACATCCTCTGACTCTTCTAACTGCCTGTTTTCCAGCATTTCCAGCCTGCCGCGGCAGACTCCTTCCACCAGAACCCTCACCAGTCCTCCCGGAAGCTTGCTGACCTGCTTAATGGCTGCAATGGTTCCAACACCGTACACTTCTTCCTGTAAAGGCTCTTCCACAGACAAATCCTTTTGCGTGACCAGAAAGATTTGTTGTTCCTGCATCATGGACTGTTCCACTGCAATAATTGATTTTTGTCTGCTGACATCAAAATGTATAATCATACCGGGAAAAATCGTAAGTCCGCGAAGTGCAACCGCAGGCAAAATTTCTTTTCTATTTGTTTCCATTTTTATTTCCTTTTCTACTAATAAAAAGGGCTGTCATAACCATCAGATTCTAAATTTTTAGAATTATGGATGCAACAGCTCTTTTACCATCTTTTCTTTCTTAATTAATAATGAATCACGACCGGCTCGCTTTTACCTTCTACTGCATCTTTTGTTATCCGGCATTCACGAATCGTATCATCAGACGGAATCTGATACATGACATCCATCATCACATCTTCCATGATAGAACGAAGCCCCCTGGCTCCTGTTTTTCTCTCCACTGCCAGTTTTGCAATCATCTCAACCGCATCATCATCAAAGCTTAAACCTACTCCATCATAGCTGAACAGCTTTCTGTATTGCTTAATCAGTGCATTTTTAGGCTCTTTTAAAATCCGCATCAAAGCTTTTTCATCCAGCCCGTCTAAAGAAACCGTAATCGGGACACGACCGATAAATTCCGGAATCAGACCGAATTTCACCAAATCCTGTGGTGTTACCTGATGCAGAAGCTCATCTATTTCCAAGGTGTTTTTAGATGCAACCTCTGTATTAAAACCAATCGATTTACGGTCCAGTCTTGCCTCGATAATCTTTTCCAGACCATCAAACGCACCACCACAAATGAATAAAATGTTAGACGTATCAATCTGAATCAATTCCTGATGCGGGTGTTTACGGCCTCCCTGCGGCGGTACACTTGCCACCGTTCCTTCCACAATCTTTAAAAGTGCCTGCTGTACACCTTCCCCGGAGACATCGCGGGTAATTGAGACATTTTCACTTTTCTTGGTAATTTTATCAATTTCATCAATATAGATAATTCCCTTCTGGGCTCTCTCGATATCATAATCTGCCGCCTGAAGAAGCTTGAGAAGTATGTTTTCCACATCTTCTCCCACATAACCTGCCTCAGTCAGAGTCGTGGCATCTGCAATGGCAAAAGGAACGTTAATAATTTTTGCCAGTGTCTGTGCAAGATAGGTTTTTCCCGAACCGGTGGGTCCAATCATGATAATATTACTTTTCTGCAGTTCAATATCATCTTCATCCTGCTTTGCCGTAATCCTCTTATAGTGATTATATACAGAAACAGCCAGAACCTTCTTAGCCGCTTCCTGCCCGATTACATATTCATCCAGATGTTCTTTAATTTCTATGGGTTTTAAAAGATTGATTTCTTCACTTTCATAAACTTCATCTTCATCATCAAATTCTTCTTCAATAATATCTGCACAAATGTCGATACATTCATCGCAGATATATACTCCGGAAGGACCCGCAATCAGCTTGCGTACCTGGTCCTGGGTCTTGTTGCAAAAAGAACATCTTACATCAGAATTCCTTGCCATATTCACTCCATCCTGTCAAACTTTTTGTATAATCGTAATGTTTATGATACCCACAACATTACGTGAAACCCTTCTAAAAGAAACGCCCTTATTATTTTGCGTTTTCTTCACTGTGAGATGTGAAAATAGCATCGATTAAGCCGTATTCCTTTGCTTCTTCGGCAGTTTTCCAATTATCTCTTTCCGTATCAGCCGCGATTTCTTCCAGACTTCTTCCGGTATTGGCAGCCAAAATTTTATTCAGTTTTTCTTTTGTCTGTAAAATATGCTTTGCCGCAATTTCAATTTCTGTTGCCTGTCCCTGTGCTCCTCCCAAGGGCTGGTGAATCATGATTTCTGCATTGGGAAGTGCGTATCTTTTTCCTTTTGCCCCGCCTGCCAGAAGAAAAGCACCCATGCT
>CAZDAT010000159.1:0-4130 GCA_964503695.1 uncultured Lachnospiraceae bacterium | reverse complement strand
TTTTGAGTGCTAATATCTTATGTACCTAAAATATCACTTACCCTAATTATTGTCAACAAATTTCATTAAAAATAATTCTTAAATAAAAATAAAAATTATAAAGGCTTTTTATAAACAAAAAAGAGACTGCCGCATTAAGAAAATTAACTTTCGTTAAATCTTAATGTAACAGCCTCTTCTCATTTTTATTATGTACAATTAAATTACAAAGCTTCCGGTGATTTCACCATTGAATACATAGTAGCAAAGACCTTCTTCCGGTTTCACATATAATTCTACGGCTTTTAAATCTGTGGCTTTCTGCTTTAAATCAAATTTCCATACATCCTTTGCAATGGTAACCAGTGCTTCCTCGGTATAGGATTTTTCTGCAAACTGTAATGTTACATTTGCCTTCAGTGCAGTTCTTTTTGCAGGAGCTTTCTTTACGGTTTCTGTTTCTGCCGCTTTTGTCTCTTTTACCGTTTTCTTTGCCGCTGTTCTTCTTGCAGGGGCTTTCTTTACGGTTTTTGTTTCTGTCGCGGGAGCTTCTTTTGCTTCCTC
Organism: uncultured Lachnospiraceae bacterium; assembly: GCA_964503695.1. GTDB lineage: Bacteria > Bacillota > Clostridia > Lachnospirales > Lachnospiraceae > SFDP01. The sequence continues at coordinate 3,587 of CAZDAT010000159.1, read as the reverse complement.
TTTTGCCGCATCCGCCAAAGCTTCTTTTGCTTCTTCTTTTTTGGCTTCCGGTGCTGCTGTTTCCTTGGTTTCAGCCACAGGCACTTCTTTTACTGCCGCCGCTGCCTTTACTTCTGCAGCTTTTGCCATTTTTTTCACTGTTCTAGCTTTCATTTTTATTTCCTTTCATAGAGCAAGGGACAAAAATTTCTATATAGATATAACTTTCTTTATAAATATAACTTCTTTTACCCTTTTAATTTTCGTTTCACCATTCAGAGTTTACAATCTTTTGGTTATTACGTCAATAACTCATTTTTCCAAAGGAACGCGGGATTTTACTTAAATTTTATGCAATTATTCCAAAATATAACAAAACCAGAGCCCCTAAAACAATCCTGTACCAGCCGAATACCTTGAAATCATGCTTCTTAATATAGTCCATTAAGAACCGGATGACAATTACCGATACTACAAAAGCCACCACCATGCCTGTCAACAGAATCATCAGCTCCGATGAGCTGAATACCAGACCGAATTTCAGAACCTTTAACAGACTGGCACCTAACATAACAGGAATGGCAAGAAAAAAGGTAAACTCAGCCGCCACCGTTCTGGACACTCCGATTAAAAGTGCTCCCACAATGGTTGCACCGGAACGGCTGGTTCCCGGAAAGATGGCTGCAATCAACTGGAAAAGTCCGATTAAGACTGCCGTTTTATAAGTAATTTCAGAAATACTTTTTATTTTTGCCTTCTTTCCCTTATTCTTTTCTTCGATGACAATAAAGGCAATACCGAACACAATCAGTGCCACAGATACGACCACATAATTATACAGGTATTCTTCCAAAATATCATCAAAGAACACACCTACAATAGCGGCAGGAATACATGCCACCACTACCTTAAACCACATTTCAAAAATGTCTTTTCGAATCACAGGCTTTTTGCCAAACTGAAAGGGAAAAATCTTATTCCAGAAAAGAAGCACCACTGCCAGGATAGCCCCTAACTGAATCACCACAAGAAACATTTCCCAAAATTCCTCTGATACATCCAGCTTTACAAACTCGTTTAACAGAATCATATGCCCCGTACTGCTGATAGGCAGCCATTCCGTAATTCCTTCCACAATTCCAAATAAAACTGCTTTTAAAAATTCAATCATAAATGTCCTCTCTTTACTTTTCTTTTTTTATTATCAGCATTTTATCACGAATCTGTAATTTATTAAAGCCCTACTATCGATTCGGATACTCTGTTTCCACAAATTTTCGTAAAGCTTCCAAGCTTCTTTCCACCTTTTCGGTAGCGATGCAATATGCCATCCGAAAATAGCCGGGACAGCCGAAGGAATCGGCAGGAACCAGAACCAAATCATATTTTAACGCCTTATTGCAGAAGGAAACCGCATCCTCCTCCAAAGCCTTGGGGAAAATGTAAAAGGTACCTCCCGGCCGCACGCAGGTAAAGCCAAGACGGATTAATTCATCATAGATTAAATTCATATTTTTCTCATACACAGAGATATCTGCCGTAATGTCAAGATGCTCGGCTACCGCAAGCTGTATCAGCGAAGCCGGACAGTTATGACCAATTCCCCTGGAAATCTGTCCGCACATGACTATCATTTTCTCAGCGTCCTTACATTCAGGCGAAACCGCCACATAGCCGATACGCTCTCCCGGAAGGGAAAGGGATTTTGAAAACGAATAACAGGAAATGGTATTCTCATAAAATCTGGAAACATACGGAACCTCCTTTCCGTCAAAGGAGATTTCCCGGTATGGCTCATCCGAAATCAAAAAGATTCTGTGACCATATTCTTCACTTTTTTTCATAAGCAGCTTTGCCAGTTTTGTTAAAGTTTCCCCGGAATAGACACTTCCCGAAGGGTTGTTTGGTGTATTTACAAGAACCGCTTTTGTTTTCGGTGTAAGCATACCCTCAAATGCTTCAAAATTAATCTGAAAATCCTCAGTCTGCGGCGGAACCACCTTTAACAGGGCACCGCTTAAGTTCACATAAGGATTGTATTCCGGGAAAAAGGGGGCAAAGGTCAGAATCTCATCCCCTGCTTCTGCCACCAGGCGAAAGGCATGTGCCAGTGCTCCTGCGGCACCGCTTGCCATAAAAATATGGTTTGCCGTATAGTTCATGCCAAACCTTTTATTTAAAGAAGCGGCTACCTTTTCCCTTACTTCATAGATTCCCAGACTCTGGCTGTACCCATGCAGCTCCATGGGATTTTTTTCCTGCAATAACCGGATACAGGTATCGGTAAATTCCTGCGGTACCATAACGGAAGGATTTCCAAGACTGTAATCAAACACATTCTCATATCCGATTTCCTTTCCCCGCGCCGCAGCAAACTCTGACAACGTACGAATCACAGATTTTCCCTGTAACATATCTACATATTTCTGCACCAACATTTCTTTTCCTCTCTTTTCTTAATCTTCTGCTACTTTCTTTCGTTTTTATGCACATATATACGAATGAGGCTGCACATTTACATTTTTGCAAGTAATGAACAACCTCATTTCACATATCCTTTTATCTGTTCTCCAGCCATCCCGGATGATGTACCTTAATATAGGCTTTTACCACACTGATTAATTCGGGATAGCTCATGGATGTGGTATTTAAGCATAAATCATAATTATCCGCATCCTTCCAGTTTCTTCCGGTATAGCATTTATAATATTCTGCCCGGTTTCTGTCTATTCTCTCAATTTTACGGACAATCTCCTTATCCTCCAGACCGGATAGCTGTTTTTCTCTCTCAATACAATCCTTTAAGGGTGCATAACAGTACAGACGGATAACGTCGGGATTATCTTTTAACACATAATCCGCACACCGGCCGATAATGATACAATCCTCCGTAGCCGCCAGTTCTTTGATAACCTCTGCCTGCAGATGAAAGAGATTTTCCTCCGATGCAAAATTATCACTTCCCGGTCCTTCGGCACTTCCCCGGTAGGTTCTTTTTACCCTTGGGAAAAACGGCGTTGATTTCACTCTTTCATCCGCTTCCCCAAACATGGCTTCACTGATTCCGCTCTTGTCCGATGCCAGCCGGACCAGTTCCCTGTCATAATAGTTAATTCCTAATTCTTCTGCCAGAAGTCTTCCCATGGTTCTTCCGCCGCTTCCGTAGCCTCTGGCAATGGTAATCACTAATCTTCCCATACAACCTCTCCTTACTCTCCAAGATATGCTTTCTTTACAGATTCATCGTTCATAAGCTTCTTCGCATTGCCCTGCAAAATGATGTTTCCGGTCTCTAATACATATGCCCTGTCTGCGATATTTAATGCTTTTTTGGCATTCTGTTCTACCAGAAGAACCGTAACCCCTTCTGCGGAGATATCGCGGATAATCTTAAATACTTCCTCCACAAAAATCGGGGAAAGTCCCATGGATGGCTCATCCATCAGCACAATTTTCGGATGGCTCATAAGTGCCCTTCCCATGGCTAACATCTGCTGTTCTCCACCGGATAAGGTTCCTGCAATCTGGTTTTTCCGTTCTTCCAGACGGGGAAATCTTTTATAAATCATCTGCAGGGTTTCTTCCATTTCATTTTTATCTTTTCTGGT
>CAZDAT010000158.1:0-4153 GCA_964503695.1 uncultured Lachnospiraceae bacterium | reverse complement strand
TCCAGCTCCCAGTCTTCCTTGGTGCCACGGAAGGAATTGATCTGCTTGTTGAAGGGGACCAGCTTGGCGTTCAGGTTCTTTTCGTAGCCCATCAGTTCTCCGGCGGTGAGGTAAGCTTCCTCGAAGCCCAGGGTGTGAATGCCGAAATCGGCAATGGCATCGTTCAGCCGCTTGTTGTAACCGGCGGACTGATTCACGGGGAGAACTTCAAAGTATTTCAGGTTCTTCTCGGCGGACTCGATGTAGCGGCTGTCGGTGAAGTAGCGGCAGCCGGTCTTGCTGACGATGGCCACGCCTTCGGCAATGTCGAATTCAGCACCGTAATGGCGGCTGTAGCGGGAGGTCAGAAGCAGACCGTCCACTTCTTCATTCAGCAGGGTCAGATACTTTTCCATGTTTGTCATAATGTGATTCTCCTTTTTCGTGCAATAAAAATGAAAGGCAGCTCCAGCACATGCCGGGCTTTCAGCCAGAAGGTATGATTGTGAATGGCCTCCACAAGGATGGAGGTCACCCCGGCGCAGTTGGCACCCAGGGTATCGGTGTAGATCTGATCCCCCACCAGAGCAGCGTGACAGGCCGGGATCTGATACCGGGCAAGGCATTCTTTGATGCCTTTGGAGAAGGGCTTTTTGGCGTGGGTGATGACATCCAGGTTTCGCTCCCGGCAGAATTTGGGCACCCGGTCATTGTGGCTGTTGGACACGATACACAGCCGGATATCGGGGAGAGCGTTCATTTCTGCCAGCCAGTGCTCCATTTCCGCTGTGGGAACGGTGGTGGTGTAGGGAACGATGGTATTGTCAAAATCCAGCATGAGCAATCGGATGTTCCGGCGGCGGAGCAGCTCCGGGGTGATATCCGTCAGTGCCCTGGCACGGATTTTGGGCAGTAGGGAAAAGGGCATAGATTCCTCCGTTGATTCATAGGATAGGGGTAGATGAATTGTCTTACCGGAATTATACCATGGAAAGGAGAATTTGTCCATGGCGATTCCTTGTTATCTTGCCATGACGGCGGCGGAAATGGAGAAAGAAATTCCCCTTCCCGGAAGGCTGAGCTGGATGGCCTGCCATTTTTCCCTGTATACAAAGGGTCTGAGCAACCTGCCAAAGTCCCTGCCGGCGGGGGCACTGCTGATGCTGGACGATGTCAACCCGGTGTCCGGCCACGATCCGGCGATGGTGGCGCAACAGCTGGAGGAAGTGCTGGAAACTTTTTCCTGCGTTGGTGTTTTGCTGGACTTCCAGCGGCCGGACCGGGCAGAAACGGCGGTCATGGCAGCGGAACTGTGCAGCCGTTTGCCGGGACGGGTGGTGGTTTCGGCGGCCTATGCCCAGGGCCTTTCCTGCCCGGTGTGCCTGCCACCGGTGCCCTGCAACGTAGCGTTGCAAGCCTATCTGGAACCCTGGAAAACCAGGGAAATTCTTCTGGAATGGGCACTGACGAAGGAAAACTGGGATGTGACGGAAGCGGGGACCCAACGCCGGGAGGTGCTGGGAGAAAGAATGCCGGAAGGTGGATTTTGGGAGAAAACCCTTCATTGCCATTATCGGGTAACAAGGAAGGCGGAATGTCTGCAATTTATGCTGTGGCGAACGCTGGAAGACATGAAAGCGCTGGGGGAAGAAGCGGAAAGCTGCGGCGTAAAGGCAATGGTTGGCCTGTGGCAGGAGTTGGGGACAGCTTTCTGAATCTATCTGAAAAATGTTGCTTTTAAGTCGTAGGGGCGGCCATTGGCCGCCCGCTGATAACCACCCGAATACCGGCGGGCGACCAATGGTCGCCCCCTACAGTCGCATTTGAAGGGCTTTAGAGGTATTTCAGCTTTTGATTTGCATTGTCAACTGTCAATTTGCCTATGCCAAATGCAGAATATTCAACAAAATCACCCAGGCCAGACCGTAATAGGTCACCACGGCCACCAGATCGTTGACGGTGGTGATGAGGGGGCCGGAGGCCACAGCAGGGTCAATGCCTATTTTCTGGAAGAAAATGGGGATCAGGGTGCCGGACAGGGAGGAGACCATCATAGCCAGCAGCATGGCAACGCCGAGACATCCGGAAACGGCAAAGGCAAATACCGGCTCATTTCCAGCCAGACACAGGTACAACCCGATGACACAGAAGGACAGAATCCCCAGAATGCCGCCGTTCAGCAGCCCCACCCGGACTTCCTTCCAGACCAGAGCGGCCTTTTCCTTCCGGTGGATCTGATTGTCCATCAGCACCCGGATGGCCACGGCCAGAGACTGGGTGCCCACATTACCGGCCATGTCCAGGATCAATGACTGGAAGCAGAGGATCACAGGCAGCTGGGCCACAATGGATTCAAACAGTCCCACGGTAGCGGAGACCCCTAACCCCAGCACCAGCAGAATGCACAGCCAGGGAAGTCGCTTTTTGACACTTTGGGTGATGGATTCTTCCAGATCTTCTTCCGAGGAAAGTCCGGCCAGTTTGGCATAATCTTCGCCCAGTTCATCATCCAGGATCTCCACAAAATCCTGGGCGGTGACCACACCCAAAAGCCGGTTTCCTTCATCCAGCACGGGAATGGCACTTTCTCTATAATGGGTCAGATAGGGAATACAGTCCTCAATGGCAGAGCGTGCATACAGATAGGGGTAGGAAACGGTGGTGATGTCGGAAAGGGGCGTTCCTTCCCGGGCCAGGATCAGATCCTTCAGATCGATGGCACCGCAGAAAGTCTGGCGGCTGTCCACCAGATAGAGGGTGGAAATATTGTCGTTTTCCGCGGCTTGCCGGATCAGCTCCGACATGGCCTCTTTCACGGTGGCATGGTCGGAAATGGCGATGTAGTTGGTGGTCATCCGGCTGCCGATCTCTTCTTCGTCAAAGGAGCGGATCAGGCGGATATCTGCACAGACTTCCGCATCCAGCAGATCCAGCAGAGCGGTGCGTTCCTCTTTGGAAAGGGTGTGGAGTATTTCTGTAGCGGCGGAAGAATCCATACAGGAAAGTACGGAAACCTTCTGGCTGATCCGCAGCAGTTGCAGGTAAGTGGCGCCATCTTCTGCGCATTCCAGCACCCGGGCCAGATCTTCCGCCGGGAGAACGTGCATCAGTTTTTGCTGTTCCTCCCGGGTGAGTAGGGGAAGGGTCAGGGCGATGTCCTGCTCGTGGTAGGTGCAAATGGCCCTCTGCAGGGCTTTGGGGGCCAGATTGCTGCGGATGGTGGCGAGAATTTCGCCGGAGAAATCCGGATGGTTGAAGATAATGTTCTTGTTCATGGGTATGCCTCCTTGACACATTTCAGGTAAGGGCAGGCGGGAAATGGGCATAAAAATACCACTATCAGCTGAAATCTTCTCCCGCACTGACCAGGAGTGTGGGGAGTTGCATCCAAACAGATAATGGTTTCTTATACAGAGGTGGCTGAAAAATGCGCAGCATCAGAACACGGACAACTTCTGGCCGTGTATGTTTCGTCCATATAAGAAAACCGGGAAAGTCTGTTTGAAACTACAACTGCCGCTGTCCATATTCGTCACCTCACTTGTTGTTGATTTACGGGGTCAGTATACCGCCGTTGGAAGGAAATGGCAACCCTTTCCGGGGAAAGTTCATAAAAATGTTACGAAAGCGAAAGCCACGGCCAGAGCCGTGGCTTTTCAAAATCAGGTGTTTTCCGGATCGTCAGAAGTCAGGCCACGCAGAATGCGGGCTTCTTCGGCAGTGAGACCGTCCAGCGCCATGGCGGATGCGGCCAAAGTGCGTTTCTCTTCAAAGGTCAGTTCGTGCTTGCTGATGACGGAGTTGATCGTGCTGAGCACTTTGTGGGGCGGAATGGGTGCACTCAGCGTCAGGGTTTTCTGTTCGCCCTTCAAATGGTGCAGAGCATCCAGCAATTCGTCAACTAAATCTTGTTTCATAGGGTATCCTCCTGAAGTGTGGTTTCCCATTCAGGATAAACGAAAACACAAGACAAGGGAATGGACAAACCCGGTCGAACGCATAAGATTGGACATTTTTTGAATAATGCCCAAAAGAAGTGGTGTGTGGGAAAAATGTGCTTGCAAGGGATCTTCCGGATGATATAATATCCGGGAGGTGATCTCCGTGACAAATGAAGCATTATCCAGGAAAACAAAAATGGCTTTGGCAAGTGCATTGAAGAAGGCAATGGCGC
>CAZDAT010000157.1:0-4174 GCA_964503695.1 uncultured Lachnospiraceae bacterium | reverse complement strand
CTTGATTTATCAAATTTTAGTTATTACTTTTATTAGTTAACAAAACAATCGTTTCCACATTTGCAGTATTAGGAAACATATCCAATGGTTGAACATATTTGATATTATAATTTTTTTGTAAATGATTAATATTTTTAGCAAGTGTTGCTGGATTACAAGAAACATAAACTATTTTTTTAATCTTTTTCTTTTGTAAATAATTAATAAATTTTAAATCCAATCCTTTTCTAGGTGGATCAACAACAACAATATCAGGAATAAATCCTTCTTTTTCAAATTGATCTAAATGCGGAAGAATATTACCATTATAAAATTTAATATTATCAATATTATTTATTTTTGCAAATTCTTTAGCATCTTTTATTCCTGCCTCATTAACATCAATGCCTCTTACTTCATTCGCTCCTTCTGCTAAATACATTCCAATACTTCCAATTCCACAATAACAATCTAATACTTTTTCTTTACCTGTTAAACCACAAGCTTTTTTTATTTCATCATATAAAACAATAGTTTGTTTAGTATTCAATTGGAAGAATGCTTTTGGAGATATTTTGAATTTTAAAGCCCCTAATTTGCCTTCTATTGAATCGTTCCCCTTAACTTTAATAAGTTTTTCTCCAAAGATTTCAATTGATTTAGGGTCAGAATTTATAGAATAATATACTGAATTTAAATTTATTTTTTCTAATACTTTAATTAATCTCTTATCTTCTTTAAATAATACAAATGTTACTTGAATATCATTTTTACTAAAGGCTCTAATTACTAAATATCTTAATGATCCAGTTTTTGTAATTGGATTATAAATATCTAGATTATTTTTTGTTAAAAAGGATAAAATGTATTGTCTTATTTCTTGAATGTCTTCATTTTCAATCAAACAATCATCAATATATACTAAATGATTAGTATTATTGGCATACATTCCAACTACAACTTTATCACCATCATGACGGCATGGTAAACTAGATTTATTACGATATCGCCATTGATTTTCACAACCAATTGTATTGTTAAACTTTATCTTATTAATATCACCATCATAATATCTAGCAAAAGATTCTATAACAATATTTTGTTTTTCTTCTAATTGTGCTTGATATGATAAATGTTGAAGCTGACATCCCCCACATTTGTTATAATATGGACATTGTGGTTCCACACGATTTGGTGATTTTTTCTTGAATTTCACTATTTCACCAATTGCATATTTATCTTTTGCTTCAACAATTTTCACTTCCACAATTTCTCCAGGTAAAGCATTATTAACAAAAATTGTTTGCCTTTTATAAAATCCAACTCCTTCGCCATTAATTCCTAGTCTTTTTATTGTAATTAAAATTAATTCATTTTCTTTTACTTGATTCATAATATTTTTCACCTATTCCTTAAATATAGTATAAACTATTATATCATTTTTTTCAATAAAAAAATTACAATGAGAAATACTTTAATCTCTCATTGTAATTTTTAATACTACTCAAAAATATTATTATAATAGCCATTATTAGTCATTAACATTTCATCAATTATATAATCATATGAGAATACAATATCAATATCAGCAAAATCTATTACTTTTTCACTATATACATCATTTAGTCTATAATGTAATTCAATACTTGCTTTTGTTAATGCTTCATAGAAATTAAGATTTTTGTCAATAAAATCAGTTTGAAGTGAAGTTCTATAATCTTGATCAGCTTTTAAAACTATTTTTGTTACAGCCGCTACTTCATCAACACTATAATTAATAAATATGTATTCAACTCCACCTTTATCTTTCAATGAAACATAAGCTTTAATTGATGTTGGAGTTCCCTTGTTAGTACTAAAATTAAAACTTGTCATTAAGTCAAAAAATTGATCTCCAACTTTATAATATAATGAGAATTTATAATTATTATTTTTGTATAAATTTGTTATTTTAACAGTTTCATTTTCAACTGGATAAAACTTATTATTAACTAAAACGTATAAATTAGAATATTTTTCTAAATCAGAAATTAATGCTACATGTAATTGAATAAATGTTGTATCAGCATCGCTTAATTCAACGATAACTTCCGGAATTTTAACAACTACAAATAAATGATTTCCATCATTTCTTTCATTACCATCAGAAGGAGAATTAGTTATATACCATTGATCATTATCAGAATCTTTAAATACATTAGATAAAACCCAATCTTTTTGTTTTCTTACTAACATTGTTGTTGATCCACCACCATCAAGATTCCATGCATCAACACATCCATAATATGACATAAGTGCTGCCATTTCTGCACCACATACACCATTCATATTAGATGAAGCTTGACGACCATCAACTACTGCTAAAACAATCTCACCATTTTCTTTTTGTCCGACAATAGTTCTTGGATGACGATATGAAATATTATCACCATTATTCGCAAATTCAACTGCAGGTTCTCCATTATTTATTATTTGCCATGGAACACCAATAAAGTTTTCAACACCTTGAACTGATGGATCAGTATATTCATATTGGCATCTAATTGTCACATTTTCACCTAACAATTCATTAATTTCTTCATTATTACTTTTAACCGCAAATTTACCTTCAAATAGTGTTTCAGAATTAGTTACATATTTTGAAATTTTTCCTTTGCCATAAAAAGAATTTTTTACAGTTGAAATAGATTTACCACCTACTACTACATAAGCATTAATTACATCGATTTGATTAACACCAGCAGTAAAATTCTTTATTCTTGTTGGGTAGTATAAAGATATCTCATTATCTCCAGGTTCTTCATTAACCTTATTAATATTAATCTTTTTAATAATTTCCCCATTTTCATCATAAATAGATAATGTTGGGACTGTTGCTGTTGTGTTTGTTAAAAACAATTGTTTACCTTCTCCATCATTTTTAATAGCCAATGTATTAACAGTTCCATGTCCACTAACTGTTTTATAAAACTCGCCTTGACTAATAGTAACACCAGTTGATGCTTTAATGTCATTATTTATTGAGAAAAAGTCACCATTCACAGCTGCAATTACTCGATATTCTGGATTTTCAAGTTCATATTGTTTAGCAGCATTTTTAACAGAAACCGCAGACCATTGTCCACTTCCTACAACTGCATAAGGAACTAAACTCACTTCATCATTTATACTAAATTCTAAAACATTAGTTCTTTGTGAATAATCTTTATCAACAGCTCCACCTGTAGCTAACCCACTTTGTAAAACTTTTGATACTGCAGTATCACGATGCCATTTAATACCATAACCTAAGTCTTTTTCATCTGTTACAACAACATCTTTATAAACTGCATATCCATTATTATATTCTTCACTTGTAGCAAATAAGCTAACAGAAATTGAAGATATAATTAGTAAAAAGAATACTAAACCTAATAAACGTGATACAATTTTTTTATTTTTCATACTTTCCTCCTATTTATTCTACATTAAAACATGAATTAAAATAATAATTTGTATTAACTAACATTGATTCAAAATACACAGTAGGTGTACATATGACATCAATATTATCAACAGTAACTCTATTTGATGCTTGATCATCAAATAACTTATAATCATAAATTATAGTAATATTTCCTAAAGGATCAATACTAGAACTATCAATATAAAATTCAGTATTCGGACTAATATATTCATTAATTTCATTATCATTAAAACTGATTTTAAATTTTCTTGATAACGATTCATCCGGATCATCAATCATAATTTTTATAACTAATTTATCATCTTTTATATCCATTTCAATAAATTTTAATATTAACGCTTTCTTTCTCGTTTTAACAATTCCTGATGTATATGTTAATAAATAATCATCATTGTCAGTAGATTTAAATAATATATTATAAGTATAAGTAACATTAGATTCTAAGTTTTTAAATTCAACTTTACCATTTACAACTTCTTCTACAGCAACAATTTCTTTACCTGTAGCATTTTTTCCACTCAATTTAACATAAGTATTAGTAACATTTTTAAATGCCCCATAATCACTTATATTAACACTTAATGATAAACTATTTTGTGAAACATCAACTGTTTCAACTTCACTATCGATATCTCTAACAACAAAAAATAATCCATTATAAATTGACCTCTCGTTACCATCACTTGGTGTATTAATAACATCAAATGAACCACTATCATTTCGTAAAAT
>CAZDAT010000156.1:0-4177 GCA_964503695.1 uncultured Lachnospiraceae bacterium | reverse complement strand
TTTACTGCAAGCTCGATTACAGATTCCGGTTTCTTAGCTAATTTTTCTTTTAATGTAGTTTCTTTCATACCACCTACATAATCAGAGTGATGATAGTAAATTTTCTGGTCTAATTTCTTACCTGTCACAGCGATTTTTTCAGCATTGATTACGATTACATAATCACCTGTATCAATGTGTGGTGTAAAGATTGGTTTATTTTTTCCTCTTAAAACTTTAGCAACTTCAGATGCTAAACGTCCTAATGTCATATCTGTAGCATCTACTACATACCATTTTCTATCAATAGTAGCTGGACTTGCCATAAATGTTTTCATTGTTTTCCCTCCGTATAAAATTCCATTTGTTCTGACGCGGATTTTCTCACCGGGGCTAGCAGCTAAAAAACCCATATATTTCAAATAAAAGTCGGGCCTTGACTCTTATTATCAATCATTTCCATACCCAAGCATTATATTATACCGTTTCTCCCCTGTCAAGCAAATTTTTAGTTTTTTCACATGAAAAAGACCTGCTTTTTATAGTCCGTTTTCTTTTTCAAATCTGTACTCGTATAACCGTAAACCTTTTGCCGGTGCCGTAGGACCTGCTTTTGTCCGGTTCTTTGCCGCAAGAATCCCTTCTACCTGTGCCGGCTGTATTCTTCCTTTTCCAACTTCCATCAAGGTTCCTGCAATGATACGGACCATATTGTACAAAAAGCCATTCCCGGTTACCCGGATGATAATCATACTTTCTTCTTTTTTTACCGTAATATCATAAATGGTTCTTATGGTCGTTTCGGCGGTGCTGCCCGCGGCACAAAAGCTTTTAAAATCATGCTCACCAAGTAAATAAGCTGCCCCTTCCTGCATTCTTTTTACATCAAGGGGCACATACGTAAAATGTGCATACAGCCGTTCCAGCGGATTTAGAAATTCTTCATTTATTATGCGGTATTCATAAGTCTTTCTGGAAGCACATTTTCTTGGATGAAAATCAGATGCCGTCTCTTCCGACTTACGGATTCTGATATCTTCCGGCAGTCTCTGGTTTAAGGCATAGGCAATTTTCTCTGCCGGAATTCGGGACAGGGTATCAAATACTGCAATATTTCCCAATGCATGCACCCCCGCATCTGTACGGCTGGCACCGATTACCTGGATTTCTTTTCCGAAAAGCTCTGACAGGCAACGGTTCAATTCTCCCTCAATGGTAACCACTCCCGGCTGATACTGCCAGCCATGATAATTGGTGCCGTCATAAGCAACGGTCAGCTTTATTCTTCTCATACTCCCTATGCTTCTATCCTCCATCCTGCTTTCCCATTTCCTTCTTCCTGTGGTTTCAAAACTTCTCAGACTTTCTGATACTCTCCCAGTGACTTTTCCTTCTGACAGGAGACTTGCTTTTCCCACATCAGATGCCACATGGCAGACCACACTCAGCCATTATCTTCCCACAAACAGACATAACACCAGATAGCCTGTCAATACCACATAACCGATTCCATCCCTTTTTCCATATACCAGAGGCTTCATTTTCGTTCTTCCCTCACCGCCCCGGTAACATCTTGCTTCCATTGCCATGGCTAAATCATTGGCTCTCCGGAATGCGGAAATAAATAACGGAACCAGTAACGGAACCATTGCTTTTGCCTTCTTTATAATGTTTCCACTTTCAAAATCTGCCCCTCTGGCAATCTGTGCTTTCATGATTTTATCCGTTTCCTCTAATAAAATCGGAATAAATCTTAACGCAATGGACATCATCATGGCGATTTCATGCACCGGAACTTTTATTTTCCTTAAAGGATTCATCAGCTTTTCCATGCCATCGGTCAGATTGTTCGGTGTTGTGGTTAAGGTCATCACCGAAGAACCAACTATCAAAAATGACAATCTGACTGCCATCATAATTGCCAGCCGGAGTCCTTCTTTTGTAATGGTAAGCTTCCAAATCTGAATGAGAGCTTCGCCCGGTGTTAAAAACATATTAAAAACTACTGTAATCAGCAGTAAAAACGCAATTGCCCGCATTCCCTTTATCATAAATTTAAAAGGTACATTAGACAATTTAATCATAACTGCCAAAAATAACGCTGCAATCAGATATCCCCACACATTATTTACAAGGAAAAGAGAAATAATATAACAAATGGTTCCTACAAGCTTCACTCGCGGGTCTAATCTGTGAATGACTGACTCTGTCTGATAATATTGTCCCAAGGTAATATCTCTTAACATAGGTCGCGGCTCTCCTTAAATGCTTCTAAAATTTTTTCCTTTGCTTCTCCAATGGTCGTTACATTCGTATCAAAAGAAAAACCTTCTTTATTTAAACGGTTCATAATATACGTTACCTGCGGTGCACAGAGCCCTATCTGTTCCAAAGCCTCATAATGCTTAAAGACCTCCTTGGGAACATCATCATACAGAACCTGCCCCTTATTCATCACGATAATTCTGTCCACATACTCTGCCACATCTTCCATACTGTGAGAAACCAGAATTACCGTAATTTTAGTCTCTTTCTGCAGCTTTTTAATCTGTCCTAAGATTTCCTCTCTTCCTTTCGGGTCAAGCCCTGCTGTGGGCTCATCCAAAATCAGCACCTCCGGTTTCATCGCCAGTACTCCTGCAATGGCAACCCGTCTTTTCTGTCCTCCCGACAATTCAAAAGGAGATTGATAAAACTGCTCTTCCGGCACTCCCGCCTGTTTTAAAGCCGTAAAACTACGCATTTCCACTTCTTTTTTAGACAAACCCAGATTTCTGGGGCCAAAACAAACATCCCCGAAAACCGTTACTTCAAATAACTGATGCTCCGGGTACTGAAATACCAGCCCTACTTTGCTTCTTAATTCTTTTTTATCAAAATCCGAATCCCCGATATCCTGTCCATTAAAATAAATCGTACCGCTGGTAGGCTTCAGCAGTCCGTTTAAATGCTGTACCAGTGTGGATTTGCCCGAACCGGTATGACCTATCAGACCGATAAACTGTCCCTCGGGAATTACAAGATTCACATCTTTTAATGCTGCCACTGCCAGATTGGTATCTTCTCCATATATATGATTCACATGATCTAAAATCAGAGACATAATTTTTCCTGTTATGAAAAGCTTCTGCTTCCCATAACTTTTCCCTTTCCTCTACTTCTTTTTAAGCTTCTTTAATTCTGCCACAAGCTCATCCATCGTCAAAATACCATCACTTAACGGCAGACCGCTTTTTTTCAGTTCATATGCAAGCTCCGTTACCTGCGGTACATCCAGTCGAAGCTCTCTCAGTCTTTCCACCTGCGAAAAAACAGACTTCGGATTGCCCTGCATTACTACTTTTCCCTCATCCATGACATATACTTTATCTGCATAAATGACTTCTTCCATATAATGTGTAATCAGAATAATGGTAATGCCTTCCACTTCATTTAATGCCCTGGCGGCACGAATCACTTCCTTACGGCCATTCGGGTCTAACATGGCTGTCGGCTCATCCAGAATAATACACTTTGGATGCATGGCAATTACTCCGGCAATGGAAACTCTTTGCTTCTGACCTCCTGAAAGCTTGTTGGGAGAATGTTTCCTATATTCATACATTCCGACGGCTTTCAGACTCTCTTCTACTCTTTCCCAGATTTCCTTTGTCGGTACTCCCAGATTTTCCGGTCCAAAGCCGACATCCTCCTCCACAACCTGTCCGATAATCTGATTATCCGGATTCTGGAATACCATTCCGGCCGTCTGTCTTATATCCCACACATTCTCAGGCTCTTTTACATCCTTACCATCCACATAAACCGTTCCCTCGGTAGGATAAAGAAGGGCATTCAGATGCTTGGCCAGTGTCGATTTCCCGGAGCCGTTGTGCCCCAGAATGGCAACAAAATCACCT
Organism: uncultured Lachnospiraceae bacterium; assembly: GCA_964503695.1. Lineage (GTDB taxonomy): Bacteria > Bacillota > Clostridia > Lachnospirales > Lachnospiraceae > SFDP01. The sequence continues at coordinate 299 of CAZDAT010000156.1, read as the reverse complement.
TCCTGTATCTCCAGATTTACTCCGTCAACTGCCCGGGTAATTCCCTCCACATTTCCTTCTTCATCACGTCTGATATATTCAAAAGCCAGGTTTACGGCTTTTACGATTCCCATATCTGTTTTTATCCTCCTCTCAAGGATTTCGTATCTGTACTTTATCTATAAAAAATTCCCAATAAGAATTTCACCTCATTGTACTAAAATTTTTCTTCAAAAACAAGCATTTCATATGAAAATCACGGAAAAAAAGTAACAGTTCAGCCTTAAAGCAGTTAAAACAGAGAAATTCAAAAAAGTTTT
>CAZDAT010000155.1:0-4272 GCA_964503695.1 uncultured Lachnospiraceae bacterium | reverse complement strand
CGGATACTTCGTTTGCTGCAAGCAGCATTGCGCTTCCGTTTTTGCTGTTGCCGGAATCTATTTTTTTCAAATAGGAAACAGGCGGGAAAACATAGGCTTTGGGTTTCTGGCTTTCGGCTTCTTTCATGGCCCTGATATCCTGTCCTGCCGCTTTCATAATCTTATCTTTTTCGGATAATTCCACTACTTTTGCCACCGGGCGTTTTATTTTTGCCGGACTGGGAGCGATTTCTTCAAACCGTTCCTCCGGTGCTTCTTCCGGTTCTTCTTTTGGAAGAATTTCTTCCATGATTTCCGGTTCTTTTATCTCTTCCATTTCCGGCAGCAGTTCTGTCATGCCGGACTGGATGGAGGTAACCTCCGGTTCTTCCTGGTAATTTTCCGGCTCTTCTATTTCAATCTGATGGGCACCATGAATGCGAATCTGGTTAAAATCAAATTCGGTTTCTAAGGGAGTGGAAACTTTTTTCTGGGTTTCTACTTCCTGTTCCAAATCCTGTAGTGTAATTTCATGCAGGTTATCGTGTCTTGCCGTCTCAAGAGGCTTCTTCTGCTCTAATTTGGTATCTAACATCACACCGGTAACCTTTTTATCCATACGCAGAATTTTTTCATCCTCTTCGCGGGATATCTTTTCCTGTTGTTCTATCTGCCGGAGTTTTTTGGCTTCTTCGTTTTGTCTTTGCAGCTGCAATTTTTCTTCCCGTTTCTGCAGGGCTTTTTCCCGACGGTATTTTGCGTCATCCTTTGCCGAAGAGACCACGTAACGGCTTCCTTTTTTCACACCGCTAAAGAAGGACTTTTCCGTAATGATGACAATACACGCAATGGTAAGAACCAGAAGAATCAGTACGGAGCCTACGGTATCCATTAAGGAATAGAGTAAATACGCCAGCGAACCGCAGATAACGCCGCCGCCCATTTTCGCTTCTTTTCCCAGCCGGTAGATTTCCGAGACGGAATATCCGGTAGTATCTGCCAAATCTGTCTGAAAAATATGTAAAAAACAACCTGCAATAAAAAATAAACTGACGGCTGCCGTTAATTTCAGAATTGCAATGAAATTTCCCTGGTTGGAAACGGCAAAAGCAACTGCAATAAAAATAAAAACAGGTGCAATGTATGCCAGAATTCCAAACAATCCAAACAATACCCCGGAAATCGCATTGCCTACAGGACCGATAATTCCAAAATTACATAAAAATAATAATAGAGCCACTAAAAAAAGAATCAGTAAAGAAAGCTCATTACTAATCATTCTTTCCTGTTCTGTTCTCTGTCTTGGTGCAGCCGTCTGCTTTGTTGTCTTTCTCTTGCCGGTTGTTTTTCTTGTTGTATTTCTGGCAGGACTTTTTCTTTTGTTTGTGCCTGAATTTGTTGCCATATATTATCAAACCTTCCTACAATGTTCTAAATAGTGAAAAAAACACCTAGGATAGTATAACATATATTTTTATTGCTTTTCAATCATTTCATGTAATTTTGAAACTGCCATGGCAATTCCCCCGACTTCATCAATCAGCCCTTCTTCTACCGCTTCTTTTCCCACAAGAATGGTTCCCACGTCTTTGGTAAGAACCCCGGTCTGCATCATTAGGGTTTCCAGTCTTTTTTTGGAAATATTACAATGCTTGCTGACAAATGTGATAATCCGGTTCTGCATCTGTTTAAAATAGTCATAGGTAGGCTGTGCCCCAATTACCAGACCATTTAAACGTACCGGATGAATCACCATGGTTCCGGTAGGAACAATAAAGGAATAATCACTGCTGACCGCAATGGGAACCCCGATGGAATGGCTTCCGCCAAGAACCAGGGACACCGTAGGCTTGCTGAGGGATGAAATCATTTCTGCAATGGCAAGCCCGGCTTCCACATCCCCGCCCATGGTATTTAACAGAAGCAAAACGCCCTGTACTTCCTTCGTGTCTTCGATAGAAGCAAGCAGGGGAAGGATATGTTCGTATTTGGTAGATTTCACATTATTTCCCAGTACATCATGCCCTTCGATTTCACCGATAATTGACAGCAGCTGTATTTTGTGGTTTAAGGAACTGTTTTCCAGCATCACCTTACCTTCTTCTTTTATCTGTTCATCTTCCCATTTCTTTTTTTCTATCTGTTCATTGGTGGAATCTTTCTCGTTTTTCTCGCTTTTGCATTTTTCAGATTTATTTTTTGCCATAATATGCCTCCTGTTTTTATAGATAGGATTCCACAAAAAAAAGAGCTTATTCAGCTCTTTTTAAAGTTCTTTCAAATCATAGTCATCATCCAGCCTGTAATTATTCAAATCATAATGCATCTGGTCTGATGAAGGGTCAAAAGCATAATTTAATTCTTTTTTCACATGTTTTTTGGGCAAGGGCAAAGGATTTTTGATAAATTTTACTTTTGGCGTTACGGCTTCTTTTTCCACCGATGTTTCTTTTAAACTTACCTCTTTTGAGACTTTTTCGTTTTTCTGCAGTTTATCACTTTGCGGCTTCTTTTTGGAAACCGCTGTATCTGTAATCATAGTTTCAGCTTTTTGTTGTGCAGATTTTGTCTGAGGTGGTGTAACCAAAGCTTCTGTTTCTGATACAGATACTGTTTTTTTGGTTTCTCTTTGTTTTTTTGATAAACCAAAGAAACAGACACAGGAAAGCAGCATAATCCCAAGGCAGAAATACTGCTTTAAGCTTTCAGAAGAATCAAAATATCCGCATTTTTCATTGCCCCACCGTAATAACAAACCTGCATTCAGCCGGTACTGATTCCACAAACAGAAAGTACATACAAAGCTGATGACAGAAGACAACAGATATACTAAAAGCTTCTTTAGGAAAGCCTTTGACTTTAAGTTACCGGAAATAAAAAGGAAACATAGAAAGACAATACCCACTGCCATTCCCAAAAAATCCATATAACTAAAAAATCCGATAAAAACCCCGCATAAAATCCAGCTTAACATTGGCTTTGGAATGTCAAAACATAGTCTGGTACACACAAAAAACAACATTCCGGCAAAAAGCCAGCATATGTGCATGGAGGTATCTGCCGTCACCGGATAAAAACCGATACAGAGTATTGCCCCAAGTGCCGCCGTGACAAAAGGATATTTATAGGAACCCATTTTTCTGACACCAAAATAAAAGAATCCGATTCCTGCCAAATTACATATTAAATTAAAAATAAGAACAATCTCTTCTTTATTTCCCAAAAAAGAAAAGAGAACGGATAGCAGGTAAATATATATACTTTTCTGGTTCAAATATGTAAGTACAAGGCTGTCCGCTGACGTAATATATGCCTGAAAAAAAAGTTCTCCGCCAACCGCCACTCTCCAATGATGTATGATTGCCCGGTAGATTTCAACGCCTACCATCAGGTTTATCACCATAATCAGAAATCCGGCTTCAAATAACAGCTTTCCTGCTTTCTCTTTTCTGTCCATGCTGTCCGGTTTCATTCATCTGCCTTTTCAATCGCCTGTTTTAAATCTGCAATAATGTCATCCACGTTTTCAATTCCTACAGATAAACGGATTAAATCAGGTGCCACTCCTGCTTCTACTAACTGCTCATCACTCATCTGACGGTGGGTATGGCTTGCAGGATGTAAGACACAGGTTCTTGCATCTGCCACATGAGTTACAATTGCCGCCAGTTCCAGGTGGTCCATCATTCTGGAAGCACCTTCCCTTCCGCTCTTAAGTCCGAAAGAAATGACACCGCAGCTTCCCTTTGGCATATATTTCTGTGCCAGCTCATAATATTTATTGCCGGGAAGTCCGGGATAATTTACCCATGCCACTTTTTCGTTTTTCTCTAAAAATTCTGCCACTTTTAAAGCATTGCTGCAGTGACGTTCCATACGAAGAGGTAAGGTTTCCAGACCCACATTTAATAAAAATGCATTCTGGGGTGCCTGAATGGAACCTAAATCACGCATTAACTGTACCGTTGCCTTGGTGATGTAGGCACCTTTGCCGAATTTTTCCGTATAAGTAACTCCATGGTAAGAAGCATCCGGGGTACAAAGACCTGGGAATTTCTCTGCATGGGCATTCCAGTCAAAATTACCGCTGTCAACAATGGCTCCGCCTACGGTCATGCCATGACCGTCCATATATTTTGTGGTGGAATGGGTTACAATATCCGCTCCCCATTCAAAGGGATTACAATTTATGGGTGTGGCAAAGGTATTGTCCACGATTAACGGCACTCCTGCTTCATGGGCAAGGGTGGCAAATTTTTCAATATCCAGAACTACCAGTGCCGGATTGGCAAT
>CAZDAT010000154.1:0-4489 GCA_964503695.1 uncultured Lachnospiraceae bacterium | reverse complement strand
TGGATTGAAACCTTTCAGGAATGGGTAGCAGGGCTTGTGGAAAATGCTTCTCCATTTTTGCAGGCACTTTTGGTAGACGGTATTATCGGTGGTGTGGGAGCCGTTGTAGGTTTCCTTCCACTGGTAATGGTAATGTATTTTCTGATTGCATTGTTGGAAGACTGTGGATATATGGCAAGGGTAAGTATTGTTATGGACCCGATTTTTAAGAGAGTAGGACTTTCCGGTAAATCCATTATTCCGATGGTCATCGGTACCGGATGTGCGATTCCCGGTATTATGGCGTGTCGTACCATCCGAAATGAAAGGGAGCGGAGGGCGACAGCCATGCTGACACCGTTTATGCCATGCGGAGCGAAGCTTCCGGTAATTGCCCTGTTTGCAGGAGCCTTTTTCTCTGATGCACCATGGGTAGGAACTCTGATGTATTTTGTGGGAATTTTACTGATTTTCCTGGGTGCATTACTGGTATTAAAATTAACAGGACATAAGTACAGAAAATCATTTTTTATCATGGAACTGCCGGAATATAAAATTCCAAGTTTAAAGAGGGCATTTATGTCCATGTTATCCAGGGGAAAAGCTTATATCGTTAAAGCCGGTACGATTATTCTGGTATGTAATACTGTGGTACAGATTATGCAGGCATTTAACTGGAAATTACAGCTGGTGGAGGAAGGCATGGAAAACACTTCCATTCTTGCCACCATCGCGTCACCATTTGCCATTCTTTTGATTCCGCTGGGATTTGGTGTATGGCAGTTGGCGGCAGCAGCCATTACCGGATTTATTGCAAAAGAAAATGTAGTAGGTACTCTGGCAGTGGTTTATGGAATCACAAATATTATCGATACGGAAGAACTGGAGCTTATCGGCAGCGGCAATGAAGTTGCCATGGTTATGGGACTTACCAAAGTGGCAGCTCTTGCATACTTAATGTTTAACTTATATACACCTCCCTGCTTTGCGGCCATGGGTGCCATGAACTCAGAAATGCAGGATAAAAAATGGTTATGGGGAGGCATCTCACTCCAGTTGGGAACCGGATATACGGTAGCATTTTTGGTATATCAGATTGGTACACTGATTACCACAGGAAGTGTGGGAAGTGGCTTTATTCCGGGACTGGTTGCAGTTGCAGCCATGGCAGGTGTTGTAGTATACTTGATTCATAGAACCAATAAAAACTTTGACAGCAAGTATCAGTTAAAAGCTTAAAAGATAGTTTCATCTTCTTAATATACAAGGGTTGTTGCAGATTTTGGCGGCAGCCCTGTAGTTTTTTAGAAGTGAAAATAAAGCTTCATTTTGGTAAGCAGTTTAAAATTTTTTGGGAGGAAAAAGAAAATGGCAAATGTGATTGTGGCAGTAGTTTTACTTATGATTGTTGGACTGGCAATAAGATATATTATAAAAGAGAAGAAAAAAGGAGCAGTATGTATCGGCTGCCCCCATGCAGGGTGCTGTTCCAAAAAAGGAGAATGCAGTGACAATTAAAGGCTGCTCAAACTCTAAATAAACACGCATTGTATTTTCCCTCATCAGATGGTAAAATAGTAACAAATGATGTTAGGATTTTGACAATAAATTTTAACATTCATACAAAAAAGAGCAGAAAGAGGGAAAAAGCATGAAAAAATATGTATTTGGGGTAGACGTAGGCGGAACAACCATCAAAATGGGATTTTTTACGGTAGAAGGAGAACTTCTTGAAAAATGGGAAATTCCCACAAGAACAGAAAATAATTCAGAAAATGTTCTTCCTGATATTGCCGCGGCAATTGGTGCAAAACTGGCAGAAAAAGGAATTTCAAAAGATGAGGTTTCCGGTGTTGGTTTCGGAGTACCGGGACCGGTCACAAGGGAAGGTGTGATTCAGATGAATGCCAATCTCGGCTGGAGAAATAAACATGCTGCAAAGGAACTGGGAGAACTGACAGGTCTTCCCTGTATGGGCGGAAATGACGTAAAGACGGCAGGTCTTGGAGAAATGTGGAAAGGCGGTGCCGCAGAATATAAGGATGCTGTTTTTATTACCATTGGTACCGGAGTGGGAGCAGCCATTATTGTTGACGGAAAGGTAATTTTAGGAGCCAAAGGTGCTGCCGGGGAAGTAGGACATATTAAAGTGGACATGGAAGAAAAAGAAGCCTGCGGCTGCGGCGGAATCGGCTGTGCAGAGCAATATGCATCTGCACCGGGAATTGTAAAAATGGCAAAGAAAAAGCTGGCAGAAAGTGATGCTCCTTCCATATTAAGAGATAAAGAAATAACTGCAAAAGCTGTTTTTGATGCTTATAAAGAAGGAGATAAGCTTGCAGAAGAAGTGGTAGAAAAATTCGGTCATTATTTAGGTTATTCACTGGCTGCCACTGCGGCAGTAGTAGACCCGGAGGCATTTATCATCGGCGGCGGTGTTTCCAAAGCAGGGGATGTGCTGGTGGAGGTCGTGCAGAAATATTACAAACAGTATGTATGGCCGGGATGCAGGGATAAAAAATTTGTTCTGGCAAAATTAGGCAATGATGCAGGAATCTACGGAGCCGCAAGCTATGTTTTATAAGTGCGGGATAAGCATAAGAGAGGTGTTTTGCACTAAGAATCAGTGTGTAAAGTAAACATTCAATAGAAATAGAGTTTTTGGGGCAGTCGCATGAAAGAAATCATTTTTTTGTTTTTGGAAAATGAATCTTAATGCGACTGCCCCAGCTTTGTTTGAATAGAATGTTTTATTTAAAAAAGTATAAAAAAGGCTTTAGTTTGCTGTTTTAAGGCAGGATTTTTATATAACAAAGACAAATGTGTTTCTGGCGAAAACATTTTCTTGACAAAATAATTGTTTTTCTGTATTATAGAATACAAGTTGTATGAACCAATACGGTTTGAAGTGTACAATGACCGTATCGGTTCCATTTTTTTATAAGGAGACTTTATCATGCTAAAGTATATTGCAAAAAGAATTTTACTTGCCATAGTTACCATCTGGGCAGTGGCAACCATTACCTTTTTCTTAATGAATATGGTACCCGGCGGACCTTTTCTTTCCGAAAAGGCAATCAGCCCGCAGGCAACGGCGGCACTGGAAGCAAAATACGGTTTGGATAAACCGTTATTACAGCGTTATGCAACCTATATGTGGGATGCCCTCCATGGTGATTTTGGTGACAGCTTAAAACAAAGAGGAAGAACCGTTATGGATATTATCGGCAAGCAGTTCCCGGTTTCCGCAAAACTGGGCGGTGTTTCCGTTCTGGTAGCGATTCTTGTGGGAGTACCGCTTGGCTGTGTGGCAGCCTTAAAGCGGGGCAAATTTACCGACAGCTTTATCTCGGTGGTGGCAACCTGCGGAATAGCAGTGCCAAGCTTTGTTATCTGTACGGTACTGATGTATTTCTTGGGGGTAAAGCTGAGATGGCTTCCGACCATGGGTCTTACCAGCTGGAAACATTTTATCATGCCGGTCATGGCACTGGCATTTTATCCTACGGCATATATCATGCGTCTGATGCGTTCTTCCATGCTGGACGTTTTAGGACAGGATTATATGCGTACCGCAAAGGCAAAAGGACTTTCCGGTTTTATAAGCTTATTTAAGCATGCATTAAGAAATGCCATTTTACCGGTTATTACCTATGTGGGTCCGATGTTAGCCTATACGGTTACGGGAAGCTTTGTAGTGGAAAAAATCTTTACCATTCCGGGTCTTGGCGGTGAATTTATCAAGGCAATCAACGGAAGAGATTACACTTTGATTATGGGTACCACGATTTTCTTAGCCACCCTGATTATCATCATGAATGTGGTAGTAGACATTTTATACAAGATTGTAGACCCGCGAATTAAATTAAAATAAGAGGAGAAGAGATAAGTGAAAGAAAATCCATTAAGTTTTCAGTTAAATTTGAATCCCGAAGATTTTCTTCCTGCAACGGAGGAAGAAAAACAAAGCCAGATAATTATGCGTGAAAGTGTAAGCTTCTGGAAAGACGGATTCCGGCGGCTTTTAAAGAATAAGGTAGCAATGGTAAGTGCGGTGATTATTGTAATCGTTATGATTTTTTCCTTTATTGTTCCTATTTTTTATCCTTATACATATGACTATCAGATAAAGGGAGCAAATAATTTAAAGCCCATGGAATATTCCGCAGAAGAGCTGGCAAGAATTGATGCCGGGGAAAAGGTGTTTCCACATGTGCTGGGAACCGATAAAATGGGGCGTGATTATGCAGTCCGCGTGATGATGGGAAGCCGGATTTCCCTGCTGGTAGGAATGGTTGCCACCTGTATCATTCTGGTGATTGGTTCTACCTATGGGGCCGTAGCGGCATTTTGCGGAGGCTGGGTAGACATTATCATGATGCGTATTGTGGATGTGATATATACCATACCGGATATTTTGCTGATTGTTCTGTTGTCATTCGCCTTAAAAGCACCTTTGCAGCAGTTAATGAAGGTTCCGGGATTTCGCTGGATTGGAATTGCCGGAGAA
>CAZDAT010000153.1:0-4524 GCA_964503695.1 uncultured Lachnospiraceae bacterium | reverse complement strand
AATAACAACCGTTAAATTTTTTCCGGCCGATATATACGGCGGTCTGCATGCGCTTAAAGCACTTTCGGCACCCTTCCCGCAGATAAGCTTTATTCCAACCGGCGGCATCAATCGAAGCAATATAGACGAATATCTGGCATTTGACAAGGTTGAAGCAGTCGGCGGAAGCTTCTTTGTTAATGAAGCTTTGGAGAAACAGGGAGATATAAAAAATGGCTAAAATTGTAACATTCGGAGAAATAATGCTGAGACTGGCTCCGGAAGGCTATTGCAGATTTTTTCAAAATGACCGTATGCAGGCAAGCTTTGGCGGCGGAGAAGCAAATGTGGCGGTATCGCTTGCCGGCTTCGGAGAGGAAAGCGTATATGTAACAAAGCTTCCAAATCATGCAATAGGACAGGCGGCTGTTGACAGTCTGCGGTATTTCGGAGTAAATACATCTGAAATCATACGAGGCGGAGAACGCATAGGAATTTATTATCTTGAAAAAGGAGCATCCCAGAGACCTTCCAAGGTTATTTATGACCGGGCAGGTTCTTCCATTTATACAGCAAGTCCGGAAGACTTTAACTGGAAAGAAATCTTTGAAGGGGCAGAATGGTTCCATTTTACAGGAATTACGCCCGCGTTAAATGACAATGTGGCAGCCATCTGTCTGGAAGCCTGTAAAGCAGCAAAGGAAGCAGGGGTTAAGATTTCCTGTGACTTAAATTATAGAAATAAACTTTGGAGCAAGGAAAAAGCCGGTCAGGTTATGTCCGAGCTTTGCAAATATGTAGATGTATGTATTGCCAACGAAGAAGATGCTTCTGACGTATTTGGCATCAAAGCCGCTGATACCGATGTAACGACAGGTACCGTAAACCATGAAGGCTATAAAGACGTGGCAAAACAGCTGGCTGACCGTTTCGGTTTTGAAAAAGTTGCCATTACCTTAAGGGAATCCATTTCTGCAAATGACAATCTGTGGTCTGCCATGTTATTTGACGGAAATGACTATTACTTCAGCAAAAAATATACCATGCATATTGTTGACCGCGTAGGCGGCGGAGACAGCTTCGGCGGCGGTCTGATTGCAGCCTGTTTAAATGGCTGTGGTTCTCAGGAAACCATCGAAATTGCAGTAGCAGCATCCTGTCTGAAACACTCCATCGAGGGAGATTTCAATTTAGTATCCATGGATGAAGTTATGAAGCTGGCAGGCGGAGACGGCTCGGGACGTGTGCAGAGATAATATAAGAAAATAAAAGATAGACAGCATACCATACAAAGAAAGCGGCAGGAAAACTTAAGCTTTCTTTGTGTGGTATGTTTTTTTGCGTAAAGGATTTTCTTTTATGAGGGGTGTTGCCTGTTGTTTTTGTTCTGCCTTGTATGTTAAAATAGCTAAAACTTTGATTGTAAAAAAGGTGACAGAATGAAAAAAGAAAGAAAAAAGACTGTAAAACGTTCTATCAGTGGGGAATTTGCACTGGTATTTACCGGCATGATGGTGGCAACCATAGTCTTTACATGGGTCATGAACGGTATTTTTCTGGATGATTACTATATGAAAGAAAAACAGAAAAACCTGATGCAGGTTTACGCGATGTTAGAGGATGCAACACAGACAGGAAAAATAGATTCGGAAGAATTTTACAATGTTGAACTGATGAATGTATGCGGCAGGTACAACATTACCGGACTGGTGGTCAATACGAAAAGCCAGAAGCTGATGGCTTTCGGAGCCAATGAAGAACAGGCAAGACGGCAGCTTTGGGACAACCTGCTTCTGATGGACCACTATTCCCAGAAACCGTTGCAGGAATCCCAAAATTATAAAATGATGATTGTGACCGACAAAGTAAGCCAGGCAGAATATGTGGGATTGTGGGGAAATCTAAAAAGCGGTGATTTATTTTTGCTTCGGACACCTTTAGAGAGCATTCGTGACAGCGTTGGGATTTCCAATCGTTTTCTTGCGTATGTGGGAATTACTGCGGCAATTTTTAGCGGAATCATTATCTGGTTTTTGTCGGGGCGGTATACCAGGCCTATTCTTGAACTGGCACGTATTTCTGAAAAAATGGCAAAACTGGATTTTGAAGCAAAATATCGTGGAAACCAGGACAATGAAATTGGAATTTTGGGAGAAAATATCAATTTTATGTCAGAAGAACTGGAAAAGACGATTTCCGAATTAAAAACGGCGAACATTGAACTGACAAAAAATATTGAAAGAAAAGAAAAAAATGAAGAGATGCGGAATGAATTTATTGCCAACGTATCTCATGAACTGAAAACACCCATTGCCCTGATTCAGGGGTATGCGGAAGGGTTAAAAGAAGAAATTTCCGACAGCCCGGAAGAAAGGGAATATTATTGCGAAGTAATTATCGATGAAGCCCGCAAGATGAATGAAATGGTAAAAAATCTTCTGACACTGAATCAGCTGGAATATGGGAATGATACCATTGCAATGGAACGCTTTGACGTATATGAACTGGTTTCGAATTATCTTAATTCTGCTGCAATTTTGCTGGAACAAAATGAAATTGAACTTACACTTATGCCATCGGAGCCGATTTATGTATGGGGGGATGAATTTAAAATTGAAGAGGTATTTACGAATTATTTATCCAATGCCATTCATCATGTGAAAGAAAACAAGGAAGGAAAAAAGAAAATTGAAATTTCTTTTGAAAAAAAAGAAAAATCAGTTATCATTTCAGTGTTCAACACAGGAGACGGCATCCCGCCGGAAAGTATTGAAAAAATATGGGACAAATTTTACAAGGTAGACAAAGCAAGAACCAGGGAATATGGCGGCAATGGCATCGGCCTGTCTATTGTGAAAGCCATCATGGAATCCATGAAAAATAACTTTGGCGTAAAAAATAAGGAGGGCGGTGTTGTTTTCTGGTTCGAACTGGAAAAAGCCTGAAAAAGAGTGTAAAAAATATCAGAATAAGATGCCGGAAAGATTTTCTTGCATGAATGAAAATAAATGGTATTATATAAGTATTGGAATAAATTAGAAAAAAGGCTGTGAAGTGAATAAAAAGATGTTTTTTTGATTTCATTGCCGGAAAATGAAAGGAATGTGTGAAGAATATGCAAAAGAAAAAATTGATTTCTTTTCTTATCATATGTATGCTTGCCGGTACAGTTACAGGATGCCAGAGCGATGAAAATACAGAAGAAGCTGTAACAGAAGAGGCGGAAGAAACGATATTTGGATTGACACAGTCAGAACAGAAGCTGTATGCAGAGTATGCCGCAGGAATACTGATGAAATACAATGCCGGAACCAATATGCGTGTGCTGGAAGGACAGAAATTGATTCGGGCAGAGGAAGAAGAAGCGGCCGCCTTGGAAAAAGAAGAGAAAAAAGAGGACCAGACTGCTGATATGCAGGAAAATCAAGAAAACAGTACGAATGAAAAACAGGATTTGGAGAATCAGACAGCGGCATCTTCCAGTGAAAAGCAATATGTCAGCGATATGGCAGTTGTAACAGAAATGGATGCGTTTTCTATTTCTTATGCAGGATATGAGCTTACCGCGTCTTACCCTGACAGCACAGAGGAAGTGTTTATGGCAATGGATGCTTCTTTGGGGAAAAAGCTTCTGGTAGAAAAATTTAAGGTAACGAACCTTAGTGGCGAATCGAAAGATTTTGATATGTTTTCAAAACAGGGAAAGTTTAAAACTACAGTTAATGGAAAAAGTTATAAATCCCAGTATACACTTTTATTGAATGATTTATCCATGTATAAAGGCGAGATAGCCGCCGGAGAAACCATGGAAATGGTATTGATTTTTGAAATTCCCGAAGCGGTGGAAAGCATAGAAAGCATGGAACTTTCCATAACTGCGGGTGACAAAAAAGGAACCATGCTTTTAAGCACCGGTTCGGCAGATGCTTCTATCCGGGGAGAAGAGGTACAGGAGCCGGAAGTTTCTGATGAAGAGACACTTATGGAGAATTCCGAACTGGCAGAGGAATATATGAAAGCACTGGAGGCAGAAGAAAATGGCCTTTTGGAACAGGAAGAAACGCAGGAAAGCCAGGGAGAGGAAAATGTAACGGTGGTAGGAAGCCGGAAGCAGTAAGGGGCTTTTTTGATATCTACATAAAAGCCGGGTTGAGGCTCAAAGCAGAATGATATAGAAATCATGTTCGTTTCACGTGCGTTCAAAAATCGCCTGATTTCTATATTATTCTGCTTTTCGTTTAAGCCAGGTTTATGAAGCAGGAAGTGATTTACAGGTGTGTAAACTAAGAAGTTGGAGGAAAAATAGATATGCGTATAGAACACATTGCAATGTATGTAAATGATTTAGAAAATGCAAAAGATTTTTTTGAAAAATATTTTAATGCTAAATCGAATGAAGGATATTATAATGCCAAAACAGAGTTCAGGTCATATTTTCTGTCTTTTGATGATGGGGCAAGACTGGAGATAATGAATAAGCCGGATATGCGTGATGACGAAAAATATCTGGCGAAAACCGGATATATACACATTGCTTTCAGTTTA
>CAZDAT010000152.1:0-4537 GCA_964503695.1 uncultured Lachnospiraceae bacterium | reverse complement strand
TAACCGAGAAAGATTTAAGGGGATGTTAAAAATGATATATAAGAAAATAAAAATTTTTATAGTTTTGGCGGTGATTATGCTTTTACCCTACAGAGTTCAAACAGACAGTGGGGGTGTGCTACGGTGTTTTTAAATACATCATAACTGAAATAAAATTATATAATATTCAATTTTATGAAAAGAGGGACTTTTATGTGTAAAAAAACAAAGAAAATAATTTCGTTTTTTTTAACAGCTTCAATGTTATTTTCTCTTTCCGGCGTTCCTGCTTTTGCGGAAGAAACGGAAATTACAGAAGTAATTGAATCGGTTGAGCAAACGGAAGCTGAAATTGAGGAAATAACAGTTTTACCAGAATCGGAAGAAACTGCCGAAGAAACAAATGTTGATAATTCGGCAAACGCAGAAGAAAGCACAAATGAGGAAGCAGTTTTTGAAAGCGAAAATACAGATGCTACTGATGAACTGCAAACAGAAGAAACAAAAGAAATACAATTAATGTCATCTGATGTTTCATTGATGTCGGCAACATCATCTGTTGAGGGCGATGGTACGGCAGAAAATCCATATTTGATGAAAACGGAGGCTGATTTGTTGGCTCTTGCTAATGAGGAGCTTACAAACTCTCTGAGTGCAAATTATGTTCTTCAAAACGATATTATTGTAACATCTACAACATGGGTTCCCATAGGAAACCACACAGAGTTTTCAGGGCATTTTGATGGAAACGGATATACTATATCCGGTGTTATTCTTGAAGGAAGCGGATATACTTATACGGGTTTCTTTGGTAAGAATAGCGGTTTGATTGAAAATGTAACTGTTGATGTTACTTTTTCGGCAAGCAATTATCTTGGTGGGTTGGTCGCATACAACACGGGAACAATAAGAAATTGTTTAACAAAAGGTACAGCTAATGGTACATCATCAAATGTCGGCGGCTTGGTAGGCGATAACAATAACGGTACAATAAATACATCAGGTTCAACCGCTGTTGTAACAGGTTCATCAAATGTTGGTGGTCTTGTCGGTCGAAATTATGAGAATGGGAAAATTACAAATTGTTATGCGCAAGGAAATGTAACAGGTTCATCAAATGTTGGCGGTCTTGTTGGTTATAATGATTATTATTCTTATGCATACTGCCCTGTGATAAGAAACTGTTATGCTGCCGGAAAGGTCAATGACGGCGAAGGTGCAGGATTAGTAGGTAAAAATAACAGTGGTCGCATTTATAACTCTTATTATCGTTCTATAAATACCGGGAATATGATAGGATATTCGGTTTCTACGACAAATATGAAAAATCAGGATACTTTCTATATGTGGGATTTTGATAATATCTGGGAAATGAACGGCAATTACCCCTATATCAATGTCAGAGGGGAAACCGAAGCTGTTGTTTTTGATGGCGCAGGAACAGAAGTCAACCCATATTTAATCACAACGGAAAAGCAATTATATGAATTGGCTAAAAGTGATACTTATATGAGAAGTACTACCATATATTTTAGATTAGCCAATGATATTACAATAACTGCAAAATTCTGGACACCAATCGGTGAATATAACAGTTTTGACGGTGTATTTGATGGAAACGGATATACAATATCAGGAGTTAAACATTCAGGTACAAATTATGAATATGTAGGTCTTTTCGGAAGCAATGCGGGAACAATTAAAAATTTGACCGTCAATGGTGATGTAAGCGGTCAAAGCAATGTTGGTATTTTGACAGGATATAACAGTGGTACAATAGAGAACTGTTTAACAAAAGGTACAGCTAATGGTACATCATCAAAAGTTGGCGGCTTGGTAGGCGAAAACAGCAACGGTACAATAAGTACGTCGGGTTCAACCGCTGTTGTAACAGGTTCGTCAAATGTTGGTGGTCTTGTCGGTCGAAATTATGAGAATGGAAAAATTACAAATTGTTATGCACAGGGAAATGTAACAGGTTCATCAAATGTTGGCGGTCTTGTTGGTTATAATGATTATTATTCTTATGCATACTGCCCTGTTGTTCAGTATTGTTATTCAATTGGTGTTGTATCGAGTAATAATAATTCCGGCGGTTTAATTGGCTATAATCAAGGAGGTTTAGTAACAGCTTCATACTACAATTCCGAAACATCAGGACAAACTGATACCGTAAAAGGAACACCTGCAACGACTGAAGCTATGAAAATAATTGATAATTATGCCGGTTGGGATTTTGACAAAGTGTGGGCTATGTCATCGCGTGTTTATGGGGGGTATCCATACTTACAGACAATGATACCTGTTGAAACAATTTCGGTTACAGGCGTAACGCTTAACAAATCTGCACTTTCCTTGATAGAGGGTAACAGCGAAACATTGACAGCAACCGTTACACCTGATAATGCAACAAACAAAGGAATCACTTGGACATCTTCAAACACAAACGTTGCAATCGTATCAAACGGAAAAGTAACAGCTAAAACGGTAGGTACAACAACAATTACAGTTACAACAGTTGACGGTGGATATACTGCTTCTTGTAATGTAACAGTTACAGAAAAAGCACCGGCAACGGTGGCGGTTACAGGTGTAACACTCAACAAGTCAGCCGTAAGTCTTGAAAAAGATAAAACGGAAACGCTTACAGCAACTGTAACTCCGACAAATGCGACAAATACAAATGTAACTTGGAAATCATCAAACACAAGTGTTGCAACCATATCAAATGGCATTGTTACGGCTAAATCTGCTGGAACAGCAGTAATTACGGTTACAACCGCAGATGGCGGATATGCCGCAGAATGTACTGTTACAGTTACGGAAAAGACTGTTGACACAAACGCTCCGAAAATTGCCATAGCGGATATTAAAACAATACCGGGCAAAGAAATTCAAGTTACTGTTGACCTTGCAAATAACAAGGGCTTTGTAGATTTGGGTATCGAGGTCGGATATAATTCCGATGTTATGACTCTTACCGGAATTACGGCAAATTCAGGTGTTGGCGCTACGTTTACGTCAGCACAAAGCTATACCGCAAACCCATACAACTTTGGTTGGAGCGGTATTTCAAATATCACATATAACGGCAATCTTGCAACGCTTACATTTACAGTAGCGGAAAACGCTTCCGACGGTGTTTATCCGATTACGGTTGACTACTACAAGGGCAGAAACAGAGATTACAAGGACGGCGAAGATGTCAATTATGATGAAAACGACAAAGCGGTGGGATTCGTGTATATAAGCGGAAATGTAATTGTTGCAAGCTATATCCCCGGAGATATAAACGGAGATGAAAAGGTGAACAACAAGGACGCAACTCAGCTTTTACGTTACCTCGCAGGCTGGAGCTTGTCAGATATAACAAGCGACGCACTTGATGTTGACGGAAGCGGTTCGGTAAATAATAAAGATGCTACCCATCTCCTTCGTTATCTTGCCGGCTGGAATGTAACCTTACATTAAACGGAGGTAACAACACATGAAAAGAAAATTTATATTATTTGTAACCGTTTTTGTTATACTTGTGAATTTGTTTTCGGTTTCGGCTTTTGCCGAAACCGTCCCCACGGTTACGGTCGGAACAGCTACAGGTGAGGTTGGCGACACCGTTGAAATAACGGTTCGGATTTCGAATAATACAGGCTTTGCGGACTTGGGTATTGAAGTGGGATATAATTCGGAAATTATGACCTTGACCGGAGCTTCGGCAAATTCGGAGGTTGGTGCTAACTTTACCGCCGCACAGAGCTATGCTGCAAATCCCTATAATATGGGCTGGAGTGGGGTTTCGGATATAACATATAACGGGAATCTCGTAACCTTGACCTTTAAAATAGCGGAAAATGCAAAAAGCGGAACATATCCGATTACGGTTGACTATTATAAGGGCAGAAATGGGAATTATAAAGACGGCGACGATGTTAATTATGATGCCGATTATGATCCGTTAAACCTAAAATATGTCAATGGCAGTATAACCGTAAAAGGTGCAGCTGCAAACAGTTCAATATCTGTCAGCGGTATTTCTTTCAGCGTATCACTTGACGGCGATACAAGCACAGGAAATGTTTGGGCGGCAATTTACGCTTCAGACGGAAAGTTAAAAGACGTAAAACAATATCCGGCGGCAAAAACCGTAAATGTAGCTTTCGACAAAGGTGTAACAGGAGCATATGTTAAAATTATGTGGTGGGATGACAATATGCAACCAATGTGTGAAGCGCAGACTATTCCCCTACAGTAACAAATCGGGCTTGTCATGAAATTTGACAAGCCCATATTTTAGAAAGGTGTTACCGAAAAATGAAAAAAATATTGATAACGTTTTTGATATGTATGCTTTGCATTCCTGTGAATATCGTTTTTGCGGATAGTTTTAATGCGGTTGTTGACAGTAAAACCGCACGCAACGGAGATACTGTCGAAATAAACATATCTTTTGAAAACAACAGCGGTATTATTGCTGCTTTATTTAATGTGGAATATGACAAAGAACGTTTAAGCTTGATTGAGGTGTATGACGGAAAACTTTTAGAAAGCGGAACATTCA
>CAZDAT010000151.1:0-4545 GCA_964503695.1 uncultured Lachnospiraceae bacterium | reverse complement strand
ATGACTGAACTAATCTCTTCTGGTCTTAAATTCATGGATCTTACGCACCTTTCTTCTTTATTCTTGTCAGACTTGTACTTTCAACAAATCTCTTTGTAGCCGGTTCAGTTTTGTCTGAATGCTGCTGTCTACCACCCTGTCACCGATGCGAATCTGCATTCCGCCGATAAGCTCCGGCTTTACCTCATAATGCATTTCCATCTGACGATATCCGGCAGAAGACAATAATTTTTTGCGTATAGCTTCTTTTCTGTCATCCTTTAATTCAAAAGGAGTTGTCACATAAGCCACACCTATCCCTTTAAATTCTTTTACCCTGTCCAGAAAATATGACAAAATCTCCATCATATCCTCGCATCTTCCCTTGGCAATTATAATTCCAAGAAAGCCTGACAGTTGTCTGTCAATTTTACCCATAAAGATTTCTTCCGTCGTCTTTATTTTTTCTTCCGCCGAAATCCGGGGATGGGATAAAAATTTAAGATAGTCCGGATTTTGTTCAAACACCTGTCTGATGCCGGTAATTTCCTCCAGCATTGTGTCTGTTTTTTCTTCTTCAACGGCCAGTTCAAACAAAGCCTCACCATATGTCTTTGATATTAGCTTAGCCATGTACTGTCACCTATTTCCTTTAAAGTTTCATCAATCAGGCTGTCCTGAATGGTAACATCCATATTCGATGCCACTACTTTTCCAGCCATCAGGGCTGCAACTGCAACGATTTCTTTCTTCACGTCATCTGCCATCTTCTGTTTCTCTAAAACAGCTTCTTTTCTGGCTCTTTCCACAATCGCTGCGGCTTCTTCTTTTGCTGCGGCAACAATGCGGTTCTCATTGGCAAGAGCACGTTTTCTGGCATCCGCTAAAATGCTTTCTGCTTCTTTCTCAATGTTTGAAAGCTTACTTTCATATTCATCCTTTAAGATTCTGGCATCTTCCTGGTTATTTTTTGCATCTTCCAGTTCTGCCTTAATCTTATCCTGTCTTTTCTTAAGAAATTCCCTGGCAGGATTAAACAGATAATAGGACATTACAAAAAACAAAGCTACGACTGCAATAATCGTAAGCACAGAATCTGCCAGTAACTGAAAATCCAGGTCGAATAATCTTGGTTCCATGGCAGCCGTTGCCAAAATGCCTGCTGCACTTAAATACATGTTCAAGTCTGTGCCTCCTTTCGTTATTTTTTCCTGTAAGAAGGCTTATGGTAATAATGGTTTTACGAATAATAAGAGCATGGCAATTAACAAACCATACAAACCTGTTGTTTCCGCAACTGCCTGTCCAAGTAACATGGTAGATGTAATATCTCCCTTGGCACCCGGATTACGTCCTACTGCCTGTGCTGCGTAACCTGCAGCAATACCCTGTCCTACACCAGGTCCGATACCGGCGATAACTGCCAGTCCTGCACCAATTGCTGAACATCCCAAAATAAATTCGTTATTAAATTCCATCTTTTTTTCCTCCTGATAATCTTAGTTTTTCTCACAGTCCTTTAAGGTTTTTTAAGCTTCTGATTTTAAACCGGACTGTCACTTTTATTCAGTTGTCATTGCATCTGAAATGTATGTCATGGTCAACATACAGAATACATCTGTCTGAATTGCTCCTGAGAACAAGTCAAAGTATACATGTAATGCCGCCGGCCAGATAATGGCTATCTTGGATAAAAGTCCATAAACCAGTGCCATCATAACCGTACCGGATAATACGTTTGCAAACAAACGAAGAGACAGCGAGATTGGTACCGCAATGTCTCCTATGACATTAATGGGTGCCCAGATAGGCCATGGGTCGCAAAGTCCCTTGATGACACCGCTTACTTTCTGATACTTAAATTTATTAAAATGAATCAGTGTAAATGTCATCAGACCCAGAGGCAGGGTCACACCATAGTCTGCTGTAGGCGGCCGCAGTCCGAATAAACCGGATATATTACTAATCAGAATAAAGATAAAAATGGTTCCGATGTAATTTAAAAATCCCGGTGCATTTTTTCCCATCGTACTGCCTACCATGTTGTCCAGCATTTCTACAATCAGCTCCACCACATTCTGAAAGCCCTTTGGTACTTCTTCGGCTTTTTTCATGGTTTTACCTGCAATAATCGAAAAAACTGCCAACAAAAGCATTACAATCAGCACACAAATATGCGTTGTTGTTATCCAGAGCGTCTGTCCGAA
This sequence comes from uncultured Lachnospiraceae bacterium, assembly GCA_964503695.1. GTDB lineage: Bacteria > Bacillota > Clostridia > Lachnospirales > Lachnospiraceae > SFDP01. The sequence continues at coordinate 2,359 of CAZDAT010000151.1, read as the reverse complement.
TAATTCATAGGAAAAGACTCCATGTATCATAAAATCGACTTCTGCACCAGCGGATAACAAAACTCCTTGTTCCATAGATTCACCTCCTTTGTAGCTTCAACCTCAATTTATGCGTAAACGGCTGTAAATAGGCGCCTGCTTTTAAGCCCATAATCCCTGCAAAAGCCGCAATGGGATTTCCAAAATCCCATATGCATAAAACGCCAAATGCAATTACAATTACACCGTAACGGACCAGATTCTGTGTTACTACATATTTACTGGCTTTTTCGCCTAAATCCATTCCTGTATCTAAGCTTTTCCACATATGAAGGGCTGCCAGGACTGCCAGTAAAACTCCAACCCATAATCCACAGGTAAAATACAGCTTTTCTTTTACAAACCAGATAAACACCGCTTCTATTAGTATACCATAAACTATAATCCCTATTAACAATTCTTTCAAAGTTTCATTGATACTGTTTTTACCTTTTTTCATTCACATTTTCCTTTTTTTCTTTTCTCTGATTGGAAGCATACCTTCTGGATGGCATTTTGTCTTCTCCACCCGCAATTTTTCTGGCAAGAAGATACACATTTCGCCCTCCTGCCAGAGCTCCCGCAAAAAATAAAATTATGAACCAGAAGCCGGTATCAAATTTTTCATCTATCAGATATCCTATATAAGAGCATATGCACACCGGAACCAGTATGTGAATGCTAAACTGACTCAGCATACTGAGAGATTTTATGATGTTCTGCTTTTCTTTCACATACGCCTCCCTGTGATTGTCAATTCCCTTCGTTAATAGAAAACATGGCCTCCAATCTGGATTCCCGTAAGTCCCGGAATGGGTGTCCTGAAATAGACACAGCTCCCCACATTGGTCTGCCCCGCCATGGCTTCATCTGCCGCTTTATAACAGGCGGCGGTGGCTTTTCCCTGAGACATGGCAAGTGCCAGTCTGCCGCTGGCTACGGGCGAAAACTGGGAGGACTGGTAAATAACCCCTGCTACCGTATCGGGATAAACACTGCTGAGTACGCGGTTAATCACCACAGCTCCTACTGCCAGTTGTCCCGCATAGGATTCTCCCCCTGCTTCACAATAAATAAGATTTGCTAACAGGTACCTGTCTCCTTCTTCAAAAGTAACCTCTGAAATATCCCTCCACTTTGATTGTGCCGCAAGCTTGGACAATGCCTGTTCTTCTGCCAGCTTCTTTTTCAGATATTCGATATTGGCTTCCTGTTCCTTAATCTGCGCTTCATAGGCCAGTGCCTGTGCTTCCGCATCTGAAATCTGACCGGAAGTCATGCTGATTTCTGTGGAGGTCTGGTTCACATAAGAGCTTACCTTTTTCTTTTCTGCCTTTACCTGCTCATGCAGGGCATCCAGTTCTTCCTTTTCTTCTTTTAATTTTGCTTCTTCTTCCTGTATTTTGATACGGATGGCTTCGTATTCTTCCAGTTTTTTCCTGTCATAATCAGCTATCTGTTCTACATAATCAGCTTTGTTCAAAGCCTCTGCCAGAGACCCGGAGCCAAGCAGGGTTTCCAACAGGGCATAATCACTTCTTTCGTACATGAAACGGATTCTTGCTTTCATGCTCTCATACTGGTTTTCTTCCGTTTCTTTTGCTTCTTCCAGTTCTTCTTCTGTTTTTTCAATCTCTTCTTTTTTTTCTTCAATCTGCTTTTCCAGGTCATTCAGATTGTTACTGACTGTAGTAAGCTTGTCATTTAATTCTGCCAGTTTTCCTTCCAGATTGTTTTTTTCTTCTTTCAGGTTTTCCAGATTTTCTTTTGTTTCATTCAACTGGGACTGGGTCTGTTTTTTTTCTTCCTGTGCCTGGTTTAATTTTTCCTGCGTAGAAGTGGCGTATACAAATCCTGTGGGTATTCCCAGTAATATGATAATTACTGCCAGTCCCAACAGTAGCCTGCGCCTCCCTGCTGCTTTCATATCTGCTTCCTTTCTGCTTATAATTCCATATGAATCCCACGCCCGGTACGCTCATATTTCCGATATTTTACACCGGCTGCATCAAACATTTTCTTGGAACAGTTATTTGCCGGGGTACCTGCGTATTTATCATCATCATAAATCACCGTTTTTATGCCGCTCTGGATAATCGCTTTGGCACATTCATTGCAGGGAAAGAGGGAAACATATAATTTTGCCCCCTTTAAGCTTCCTCCCCGGTAATTCAAAATCGCATTTAACTCACTGTGGGTTACAAAGGCATATTTGGTTTCCTCCATATCCCCCTCTCTTTCCCATGGAAAGTCTTCATCAGAGCATCCTGTGGGAAAACCGTTATATCCCATAGACAAAATCTTATTATCTTCACTTACAATGCAGGCTCCCACCTGTGTA
>CAZDAT010000150.1:2680-4554 GCA_964503695.1 uncultured Lachnospiraceae bacterium | reverse complement strand
CCTTAAGTTGACAGCATTACTTGTGTAAAGGGAGCTGTCGGCTCAGCCGACTGAGAGATTGAGCTTTTTTGACATTTCCCTTTACACAAACAATACCTAAGTTAACAGCATCGCCATGCTTAACCGACGTTGGCTGCGTTCCCGTCCCCGCTTATCGCGCGCCCCATATCGTCAAGCGCGTCGGCCGCATCGTCAAGCAGTCCGTCGCCGTCCGCGTCGATATCCGCGCCGATGTCCGTTTTACCGTTCGCGTCGGTGCCCGTACCGTCCGTGCCGTCGTTTCCCAAAGAGCCGGACGCGCCGTTTGTGACCGTCGAACCCATGCGTCCTCCGTTGTCGTTATCCTTGTTTGTATTGTTCTTTTCGCTTCCGCAGGCCGCCAAAACGATGACCAAAGCGGCGCATATCACCGCAAGTACGCTCATTTTTATCGTATTCACGTTTTTCTTCCTCTCACAAAACACTCTGACAGTGTCCGTTTCTCAAATGTCCCATCTTAGTTTGACTCCTGCTTCGCGTCCTATTCCGACAATTTTTACACTTCCTTTAAGAAATTCGGAAAGAAAGGCACATGCTGTTGACTTTTCCTTTGTTTTCCTTTATAATGTGCCTGTAGCATCGTGCCAAATTTCGAAAGGAGATACGAACACATGAAATGTAAGCAAAAGCTTCTGCAAACGCTCCGGGGCACTTCCCGTGCCGTCATCCGTTTTCCGCTGACAAGCATCTTCGCGGCGATTTCCTCGGTTTGCGCTCTGATTCTTCAAAGCATCGACCGCCGTCACAGCACCTTGCGGATTTTGCCCGCGCTTTTCTGTGCCGCGCTGTTGGGGGCGGTGCTTTCCTTTTGTGCGCATTTGTGGGAAGAACGGCGAAAAAATGCCGCAAACGCACGCACCTTTTCGCTTGTCGTGCGCATTTTGACCGTCCTTCTGTTCGGAACGTCCTTCTTCCTTCAGCTGTTTCCCCTACGGGACACGGTGCTTCTTGCCATGTGCGGTATCGGCACGGCGGCACTTTTGCTTGCGCTGTATGCTTTCATCCGAAACGAACCGAACGCCGATAAAGCCGCTTCCTGTGTGCGTGCGCTGTTTGCGGCGGGCTTGACGGTCGGGGTGTTGACCGTCGGAACGGCGCTCTGCCTTGCCGCCTTTTCCGAGCTGATCTGGGACGGCTTCGCGATTTGGAAATGCTTCCGCGGTTTGTTCACCGTCATCGTGACGCTTGCGTTCTTTGTTTTTCTGTCGGGACTTCCGCATCCGTCCGAATCCTGCGACGCGCCGAGCGGTATCTTTAAAGCCGTACTTGTATACGCCGAGCTTCCGTTGTTTTTTGCGCTTTTGGGCGTTTTGTATCTGTATGCAGTCAAAATTTTATGCATACGCCGGCTGCCGAACGGCGAGGTGAATGCATATGCTCTGGCGGCGGAATGTGCCTATTTGTTCAATCTGTTTGCCGTCGGCGCTTTTGCCGCAGAAAAGCGGCTCGTCGGCTTTTTCCGACGCTTCGGCGGCTTGCTGTTAGTTCCGATCTTCGTCATGCAGAGTGTCGCCGTGTGGGTGCGCGTGTCCCTCTACGGGCTGACCGCGCCGCGTATGGTACTGCTCCTCTTTATGACCGTCGTACTCGCCTTCATTCTCGGCTCGTTCACACGTCTCGGACTTGACAAGCCGCTTCTCTTGACCGCCGCGCTGGCGCTCGTTTTTACGGTCACACCCTTAAACATCACAAACATTCCGCGTTTTCAACAGTCCGCGTCGCTTCGCGCGGTGCTTTCCCGAAACGATATGTTCGAAAACGGAAAGATTCGTCCGAATGCCGCGCTTTCCGACGATGACAGACAGAAAATCGTCGGGGCGTTCGACTATCTCGTC
>CAZDAT010000150.1:0-2670 GCA_964503695.1 uncultured Lachnospiraceae bacterium | reverse complement strand
CCGACAGAAAGTCCGCTGTTCTCAAGCAATTCGACTATCTCGTCGGCGGTGCGGTCGAAACGCCCGCGTGGCTTCGGGAGGCCTACGACCCCGACCGTCCGTTTGCCGAAACATTCGGCTTTGAACGCGAAAGCAGTGAGGTATATTACGACGCTTCGGTGGATACGCTCTATGCATTTCCGACTTTCGGAGAGACGGAGGAGGATATCGGCGCATACACCTCCGTTCGTCAGATGCACGGCGAGATTTTGCGCAACGGAGAGGACGCCTACACCTTAGAGTATGCCTACGGTGTGCCGTCGGATTGCGACATCATAACGCCGCTTGTCGAACAGGCGCTTGCGCTGTACAACGAAAATGACCGCGAGAGCCGGAAGTCGTTTGACGAGGTATGTATCGTTCGGTTGGATGAGCGAAGCGACTTTCGTGTGACTATGTTTGAGATCACTTGGAACAGCGAGGAGGAAGCGGAGAGGATTTATTTTGAGGGGTATTTGTTGATGAAATAAAAAGGCGAATTCTTAGCTAAATGATTTAAGCTTTCAGTTACTCATGAAAAGAAACCGTAAGAAAATACCCGATAGACGGATCGTTGCCCGCCAACATAACCGAAACCATATTTCCGTTTTTGGACAACATTGCCATGGAATCCGAATTTTCCACTCTCAATTCCGTATTTTTCTTGATTGCAGCTAAAAATAAATTGTAGTTTAGAGTGGCATCTGTTTCACTGTCTCCGAGCAGATACATATACTGAATGTTGCCGGGGGCATTTTGAGTAGAATAATATGAAATGTCATATATGATTGAGTCAGGAGTTGGCATTTCGGGAACTTCTTCAAAATATGTAATTTCTTTTGGATAGCCTCCGTTTCCGGCTAAATAATTTAAGCTCTCGGATATATAGTTGCAACTGCTTGACAACTGCTGTAGATAGAGTTGATACAAAGCCCCTTGATTTGCCAATGAAGTTGCATCATTGCCGGATATAGGAGGTGGGCAAGCGTTTAGCAACAGATTTATTTGGTAATCAATATTATTCAACTCATCTGAATTTATACACACTTTGATTATTTCTTTATAGATACTTGCCATTGTTGCAGTATACCGATCGGCTTCCAGAAATTTTTCGTACTGTGCATTGACATCTAAATCCAAAATACCCGATAAGCAGGAAAACAAAGGGCTTCCTGCCTCCATCATTTGTTCGAAATTTGTGTTTAACTTAGCAAGTATATCTTCGTTTCCGATTTCACCGCACCGAGCACAAACGCCGATAACAGAGGTGTGCCCCAATGCTTCTCCATTTGTCTCTCCGCATTCGGTACAAGTTGCGGGATGCACGCAATCAGCTGCGGTATATGAATGGCTATGTGGTTGATCACAAGATACAAAGAGCAAAGCTTGGATTGTGACGAGAACTATAACATAAAATTTCCACATTCTTTTCATTATAACTTTCTCCTTAATTAAATCGAGGTAACGGTTCATCGTATTTGCCGTTACCTCAATTGTATTTTATTCAGTTATTAGGTTAACGTCCGGCTACGCTGTCATAACGGTCTGTCATGCTTTTATATAATTCCGGATCAACGCGTTTAACATAATCGGAAAACGACTCGTTTTCATTTGGCATATCATATCCACCGGCCCCCGAGCCGGTAACTTTTCCGCCGGAGCTGCTCTTTCTGCTGCTGGAACTGCTGCTATCTTCGCATGCGTACAAAATAATTGCCACATTAACTATGAACCAGATGGCTAGTATTATTCCCTTTATTCTGTCCTTATTTACCGGATCCATTTTCTTTTTCCTTTCTTAGATAATCTCATTTAAGGTTAATTTGATAATAAGCGCCAAACCGTCATTTGCTTTACAGCCATATTTTCGCATTTCTTGACTATCTGCAATGCCGGACCATTTTCTATAGTATTCATCTATTTGAGGAATACTGTCTCTGTTAAAGCCGTTTTGATCAAAATAGGAAGCATATGACTCATACATTTTTGAGGCAATTCCCCCTGATAACATGTTTTCCATGTTAGTACATGTCTCGGATTTCCCCTGTACGATCAAGTCAAGCACTGTGCAGAGAAACATTCTCAATCCCTGAACACTTTCCATGCTCATAGCTATAAACTGCCTTTGTTTCAAACTTACACCTCCTTTCCTGTCACCTCTGCATAAAGGTGTACTTTTCTGCAAGCACATTTGCACTCTCAAAACAAGAAAAAACACAAACATTTGTCATATTTTTTCTTCAAAGCCCTTGACAAATAGTGACAAAAAGTGTATAATCAAACACGTAATAAGCAAAAGGGCGATTTTACAGAAAAGTACACCTTTCTGTAAAATCGCCCTTTTACGATATCTCGTTTTTTTCGTAAACCTCGGCATGGTAGCGAAATGTCGATAACGGCATATCACACGCCTTGGCCGCCGCTGTTCCTGTGATTTCGCCCTGTTTCCACCGCCGATACGCATCGCGGAAATTTTCGGGCAGCGGTTTCGGTGGTCGGCCGAACCTCACGCCTTTCGCTTTCGCCGCCGCAATGCCCTCCGCCTGTCTCTGACGGATGTTGGTTCGCTCATTCTCCGCCACAAACGACAGCACCTGCAACACAATATCGGATAAGAAAGTCCCCATCAGGTCTTTTCCTCGCCGTGTGTCC
>CAZDAT010000149.1:0-4583 GCA_964503695.1 uncultured Lachnospiraceae bacterium | reverse complement strand
CCGTGCTTTTCGTAAAGCTCGTTCATCTTGTCATCAAGAGTCTTTCCGTTTGCCTTGCAAAGCGCCGCAAGCTCACATATGAGCATTGAAGACACAACCGCATCCTTGTCCCTTGCGTGAGTTCCGCAAAGGTATCCATATGACTCCTCATATCCGAACAGATAATCGTAATCGCAAAGAGCGTTGCCGTCTTTCTTTGCCTTTTCAAACTGCGTTATCTTCTCTCCGATAAACTTAAAGCCTGTAAGTGTTGTGAAAATATCGGCGCCGTAGCTTTTTGCTATCTGCGCTCCGAGTTCGCTCGTAACAACCGTTTTTATAACCGCAGGTCTTTTTACCTTTGTCAAATCTGTATGCGAGAGAACATAGTCAACAAGTAAAGCTCCTACCTGATTTCCCGTCATAAGCTTGTAGCCGTCCGCCGTCTTTACGGCAATGCCGACTCTGTCGCAGTCGGGGTCAGTTCCGAAAACAATGTCCGCTCCGCTCTTTTCAGCTTGCTCTATTCCCAAAATAAGAGCGCGTCTGTCCTCGGGGTTGGGAGAAATTACTGTGGGGAAATTTCCGTCCTCGACACATTGACTCTCAACTGTGTCAATATGACCAAATCCGTCCTTTTCAAGCGCGCAAAGCACAGGTACTCTTCCCGTGCCGTGCAAGGGTGTGTAAACTATATGCAAGTTTTCCTTTGCCTTTGCATCGTCAAGGCGCGACTGTTCAAGCACCGCATTTGCAAACGAGTCGGTATGATCAACTCGCTCAATAAGAGCAGCGTTTCTTTCAAACGGAACACTCTTTATGTCGTCAATAGCATTTATTACCGAAAGAAGCTTTTCGGCAGGCTCTGTTGTCAATTGACAGCCATATTCGTCGTAAACCTTGTAACCGTTATATTCCTTTGGGTTGTGGCTTGCGGTAAGCACAATTCCCGAAAGAGCGCCTACCTTTTTAACGGAATATGAAAGAAGAGGCGTTGGTCTTGCACTTGTGTGCAAATACACTTTTATTCCCATACCCGAGAGGATGTCCGCACAAACAGAGGCAAAATATTCACTGTTGTTTCTTGTGTCGTGTCCAATGGCAACGCCTCTTTCCCGGCAAGCATCCTTGCCGAACGCGTCGATAAGATAAAGTCCGAGTCCGTATGTTGCTTTGCCGACAGTGTATTTGTTCATACGGTTCGTGCCTGCGCCCATAATTCCGCGAAGGCCCCCAGTACCGAATTCGAGATCACGGTAAAATCTGTCTTCAATTTCCTTCTGGTCTTTTTCAACATCCAAACCCGAAAGCTCATCTCTTGTTTTCTCGTCGAAAAACAAGTCGTTCTTCCATTCGTTAAACACGTCAATATACGTTTTATTCATATTTTTCACCTCGTGAAATATTTTTGCCTTTATTTTGTTTTTTTACTTTTTATCAATACAAAGTTTCAAAAGGTCGTTAACATCAGCCGTTGCAAGACACTCAACCGTGTCGGATGCACCATAGTAAATTTTAACTTCTCCGCTGTCTTCCAAAATCATACCGCCGGGGAAGATTACATTTTGTCTGAGTCCCTCGTCAACTTCATAGTCCGTTTCGGGAGCAATGAGAGGTTCTTTTGACATACCGATAATCTTTGAGGGATCTTCGAGATCGAGAAGCATAATTCCCGCCGTATATCTCTTTTGCCATTTTTCTTCCCAGCCGTTCTTGCCCCTTGTTGTATCAATGTCAACTGCATGGAACGTGGTAAGCCAGCCCTTTTCGGTTTTTACGGGAGGAGCTGCAGGGCCTACCTTGTCGTTTGCAAACGGAACGTCCTCAACGCCGAGAACAAGCTTGCTTCTGCCCCAGAATTCAAGGTCGGGGGAAGAAGACATCCACAAATCAAATCTGTCCTTACCTCTGGAATAAACGGGCATAGGTCTTTCAAGACGTGTGTACATACCACCGATTTTCTCGGGGAAAAGTACCATGTTTCTGTTGTCGGGAACGGTCATTGTAAGTATTTCGATTTTGTCAAGGTCGTGAATTTTCGCCATTCCTCCGCGAAGGCCGTGTTTTGTGTCAATCGCAAAGCACATGTAAAGCTCTCCGTCAATAACCGTAAGACGAGGGTCGTAAAATCTCTCGATTTCTCCGTCCGCAACATCCGAGTTTCGTATAAAGGGTTTGTCCTTTACGTCCCAGTGAACACCGTCGTCGCTCGTCGCAAGACCCAAATCTATTCCTTTAAGTGGCATTTCGCCGTATGCGCTTCTTACGTCATTACGGAAAACCATAACATATTTACCCTCGTACTTTGCAATACCTGCATTGTAAATACAGGTTGCCTCGTAGGGAATATCTTTCATGGCAAGAATGGGGTTGTTTTCGTATCTTGTAATAATTGGGCTTGTTTTAAGCTCAGGAAATACCTTTGGCATAATTATAACTTCCTTTCAAAATAGTATTATACTCGCAATTGCATAAAATTGCAACTCACAATTAACATTATATACAAACTTTACATATTTGTAAAGTAAAATTATCGTGTTATAATTAAGAAAATTCAATGTACGGGGTAAAACGAATATGTCCGAAAACTTGCCTCTTGCCGTAAGACACATAGAAAATCATTTAGAAATTTCAACACGATACCACAAAATCGGCTCAACAATTCCAAATCATTGGCACGACTATTTTGAATTTGAGACGGTGCTTTGCGGAGAATACGAACACAGTTTCGGTGAAAAGCATCTTCGCGCCAAGCGCGGAAGTGCCTGGATAGCATCATATCTCGACTGCCATTCTTTAAAGTGCCTCTCGGACGCTACTATCATAAATATAAGTTTTACAGCGCAAGAAATAGACCGTGAGCTTGTAGACTTCCTCTCGGTTCGCGCTGGCGGTCTTCTTTGCGAATTTGACGAAGAGGAGGTTTATGAAATAGAGCACCTTTATAATATCGCAAAGGAAAACCTTAAAAAAAAAGAGGCATTCTGGCACTGCTCTGTCAAAAGCGCACTTGAGCAAATAATCATTTGCGCCATTCGCAAAGGAACAAAGAGCGACCCGTATGTGCGTAAAACTCCGCCAAAGCTCTTGCAATCGGTAATGTCATATCTTCACCAAAATTATAAGTACGACGTGTCCCTTTCGACAGTTGCCGAAAAATTCGGCGTATCATCGGGGCATTTGGGGCTTATATTTTCCGAAAATTTCGGCACGTCCTATAACAGCTACGTGAGCAAAATTCGCTTAAGGCACGCCTGCAACATGTTAGAGAACAGCAATCTTTGCACAAAGGAAATAGCAACAGAGTGCGGATTTAATTCAACAGAATATTTTTATTACACCTTTAAAAAGCATATGTTGCAAACACCCAAAGAATACCGAGATTTCAAAATCAACGAATAATTTTTCATATTTTACACCCAAAACGGAGGTTTTTATGAGTATAAATCAAACGCCCAATTCATTTCGCGCGCACATCGGCTTTTTCGGCTCGACAAACGTCGGAAAATCAAGCCTTGTAAACGCCGTTACCAACCAAAATCTGTCCCTTGTATCCGACGTTTCGGGAACGACAACAGACCCCGTAAAGAAAGCCATGGAGCTTTTACCGTTCGGCCCTGTTGTGATTGTTGACACACCCGGCTTTGACGACAAAAGCGAGCTCGGCTCGCTCAGAATCGAGAGAACCAAAAAAATTTTGGCAGAGGTTGATCTTGCGGTGCTTGTGTGCGACTCGGCGACAGGACTTTCACAGAGCGACATGGAACTTGTAGGGCTTTTTAAAGCTAAAAACGTAAAGTACATTACCGCTTTTAACAAATCTGACATTGCAAAAATTAAGCCCCTTCACGATGAAAACTCGGTATACACAAGCGCAAATAGCGGGGAGGGAATTGAAGATTTAAAAGCTCTCCTAGCAAAAGCTTTATCCGAAAATGCGCCCATTCAAAGACCTATAATTTCCGATCTTATACGTCGCGGAGACCTTGTGGTTTTGGTAATTCCCATAGATTCGTCCGCGCCTAAGGGCAGAATAATCCTTCCGCAACAACAGGTTTTGCGTGAAGGGCTTGATACTGGCGCGCATATGCTTGCGGTAAAAGAAAACGAACTTGAAAACGTACTCGGAAAAATGAACGTTTCCCCCGCGCTCGTCGTTACCGACAGTCAGGTTTTCTCAAAGGTTATGAAAACAATTCCGCGAAACATTCCTCTTACCTCTTTTTCCATACTCATGGCACGTCACAAAGGCTTTCTTGACGAGGCGGTAAGTGGTGCAAATATGCTGGACAAACTTGAAAACAAAGATAAAATTCTCATCTCTGAGGGCTGTACTCATCACAGACAGTGCGAGGACATAGGAACGGTAAAACTTCCGCGCTGGATAAAAGAATATTGCAAAAAGGATATTGAGATTGAATTTACCCAGGGTTCAGGATTTCCGCAAAACCTTGCAGAGTATTCTCTCATAATACATTGCGGAGGGTGTATGCTGACAGAGCGCGAGGTTTTATCAAGAAGACAGAGTGCAAAAGAGCAAAATGTGCCATTTACAAACTACGGCACGGTTATTGCGAAGATAAACGGGATACTTGAGAGAAGCA
>CAZDAT010000148.1:3510-4607 GCA_964503695.1 uncultured Lachnospiraceae bacterium | reverse complement strand
CCTGTGATGTTTTCCATTTCCTTGATAACCGAAAGGTTCTGTGTAGCAAAAGCTTCGTTACATTCGTAAACATCGATATCATTCATCTTCAAACCGACTCTGTCAAGAATCTTTGTATTGGAAATTGCAGGACCGATACCCATAACCTTTGGATCTACACCAACATCGAGTCCGTATACCCATCTTGCCATAGGCTTGTATCCGAGTTCTTCCGCTTTTTCTTTCGTCATCATCAGAACGAAAGCCGCACCGTCATTCATACCTGATGCATTTCCTGCCGTCGTAACTCCACCTGCGTTAACCGGTCTTAATTTTGCAAGACCTTCCAATGTCGTATTTGCTCTCGGATGCTCGTCCGTATCAACGACCACAGCTTCGCCTTTCTTCGTGTATCTTACTTCTACGGGCATAATTTCATCTTTGAAATACCCTTTTTCCATGGCTGCAGCAGCTCTCTGCTGAGAACGAAGTGCAAACTCATCACACTGCTCTCTTGTGATGCCCCATCTTGTTGCCATGCCGTCTGAAATCTCGATCATGGACATATTGTCCTCATCAGTAGGTGCCAATCTTCTCGGTGCCGCTGTAGGCGGATGATCTTTGTAAGGTTCTACCGATGCCGGGAATTTATAATAGTCCTGGCTGTGTGCTTCTGCACCGCCGCAGATTGCAACATCTATTATACCTGCTTGAATCTGCAATGCAGCGTTGTTTATGCAGGCGATGGATGAACCGCACTGCATTTCAATGAAGGTTGCTGAGGTTTCATACGGAAGTCCTGCGATCAAACTCGCATATCTTGCAAAATTGTGAGTGTTCACATCTCCGGAAGCACTTCCCACAAACACAGCATCAACCTTTCCCTTATTTAAAATATCTGTCTTTTCACAGAGGCCTTTCATTGTCATTCCTGCCAGCTGTACCGGAGTAAAAGGTCTCAACGCACCGCCCATTCTGCCGAATGCTGTACGCATACCGTCTACGATGACTACTTCTCTCATTTTAATTCCTCTTTTCTGTTTTATAAGTGATAACACAATTCAACATGACTGCAACCGATCTGTTCATTCACAGTCATGCAATTTTTTTAATCCCAC
>CAZDAT010000148.1:0-3500 GCA_964503695.1 uncultured Lachnospiraceae bacterium | reverse complement strand
CTTTTCTGTATCATAAATAACAAAACAATTTGACATGACTGCAAATGATGTGTTCATTCACAATCATTTACAGTCATATAATTTTTATTTTAGTCCCACAATGCCATAATCTCAGGGATTACCTTGTAAAGGTCTCCTTCTATAGCATAGTCTGCCAGCTGCATCATCGGGCATTCAGGGTCTTTATTTATCGCCACTATTATCTTTGATGTCTGCATTCCTGCCTGGTGCTGTATCGCTCCCGATATTCCGCATGCAAAGTAGATTTCCGGTTTTACCGTAGTTCCTGTCTGTCCTACCTGATGGCTCTGGTCTATCCATCCCGCATCTACCGCCGCTCTTGATGCTCCTACTACTCCGCCTACCTTATCTGCAAACTCCTGCATCAGCTTAAAGCCTTCCGCATCTCCAAGTCCTCTTCCTCCTGAGCAGATTATCTTTGCATCTGTTAAGGATACCATCTCTTTTGCCGCTTTGACCACATTGAGCACTTCTACATTGATGTCTTCTTTTGAAAGGCTTACTTTCGCTCTTACGATTTCTCCCTTTGCTCCTTCTTCTTTCTCTCTCTTTGACATAACTCCCGGTCTTACCGTTGCCATCTGCGGTCTGGTATTTGGTGTTACTATTGTTGCCATAAGGTTTCCGCCAAATGCAGGTCTTGTCTGCTTAAGTCCCTTGCTTTCATCTTCTCTTGAAAGACCGTTAAGGCTTGCAGTTGTGTTTGCTTCAAGGTAGTCCATATAGTTTGCTACATTGATATCAAGTCTTGTGCAGTCTGCAGTAAGTCCTGTATTAAGTCTTGCCGCAACTCTCGGTGCAAGGTCTCTTCCTATATGTGTTGCTCCAAAGAGTACGATTTCAGGCTTGTACTCATTTATCGCATCTGTTACAGCCTTTGTATATCCGTCTGTTGTATACTGCTTAAGAAGCTCATCTTCCAAAAGGTATACACTGTCTGCTCCGTATGCAAAAAGCTCGTCTGCAAGGTGCTCTACTTTGTCGCCTACAACTACTGCACATACCTTTGTTTCTTCACTTATCTCTCTTGACAATCTGTGTCCTTCGCCTACAAGTTCAAGTGCCACATTCATCAGTTTTCCTTGTCTTTGTTCTGCAAAGACCCATATGTTTTTGTATTCTTCAAAATTTGCCATTTTCTTTCCTCCTAAATGATGTGCTTTTCTTTCAAAACACTTACTAAGTTCTCTGCTTTTTCCTTAGGAGTATCTCCTTCTACCTTTACTCCCGCTCCCTTTGGCTTTGGTGTAAAGGACTTAAATACATTTGTCGGAGATGCCTTTAAGCCTACTGTGCTCGTATCTACTCCGATATCTGCTGCACTCCATACCTTTACTTCCTGCTGCGTAGCCTTTAAGATTCCTCCCACCGACATATATCTTGGTGTATTAAGGTCTTTGATACAGGTAAGTACGCATGGAAGTTTTACTTTCAGTTCTTCATATCCATCTTCAAGTGCACGTTTTACTATCGCATATCCGTCTTCTAATTTGAATTCTTTTACATATGTAACCTGAGGGATTCCAAGCTTTTCTGCCATCTGAGGTCCTACCTGTGCGGTATCTCCGTCTATTGCCTGTCTTCCTGCAAATATTAGGTCATATTCTCCTACTTTTCTTACTCCTGCTGCTACTGCATTACTTGTTGCCCAGGTATCTGAGCCACCGAGTGCTCTATCCGATAACAGAACCGCATCGTCTGCTCCCATTGCAAGGCATTCTCTGAGCATTTCTTTTGCCTGTGGTGGTCCCATCGTTACTACCACTACTTCTGTATCAGGCTGTGAGTCTTTTATTAGAAGTGCCTGCTCAAGTGCATTTGCATCATCGGGATTTAATATGCTTGGCACTCCGTCTCTTATCAGTGTTCCTGTTTCGGGATTTATCTTTATTTCCGTTGTATCGGGTACTTGCTTTACGCATACTACTATTCTCATTTCTTTCTTCCCCTTTCCTTACAGTCCCATATTTCCTGAGATTACTATTCTCTGTACTTCTGATGTTCCTTCGTAGATTTCAGTAATCTTTGCGTCTCTCATCATTCTTTCAAGCGGATAGTCGTTTGTGTATCCGTAACCACCCAGTGCCTGAAGTGCTTTTGTTACTGTCTTGTTTGCGTGTTCTGAGCAGAAAAGCTTTGCCATTGCCGCTTCCTTAGTGTATCTTTCTCCCTTCTGCTTCTTTTCCGCTGCGTCATAGATAAGAAATCTTCCCGCTTCGCAGCCTACTGCCATATCCGCAAGGACAAACTGAGTGTTCTGGAATTTTGATATTGGTTTTCCAAACTGTACTCTTGCCTTTGTATATTCTATCGCTTCATTCATTGCACCTTCTGCTATTCCAAGTGCCTGTGCTGCGATTCCTATTCTTCCTCCGTCAAGTGTCTGCATTGCTATCTTAAAGCCTTTTCCTTCTTTTCCGAGAAGGTTTTCCTTAGGTACTATGCAGTCCTGAAATACTATCTCTGCTGTAGGTGAGCCATGAAGTCCCATCTTTACTTCGTGTTTTCCCACTGAAAAGCCAGGAAAGTCTTTTTCTACGATAAACGCACTGATTCCTCTGTTTCCCTGGCTCTTATCTGTCATTGCAAATACCACAAATATATCTGCCACATAGCCGTTTGTGATGAATATCTTGGAACCGTTAAGTACATAATGGTCTCCCTCAAGTCTTGCTACAGTCTGTCCTTTTGACGCGTCTGAGCCTGCGTTCGGTTCTGTGAGTGCGAATGCTCCAACATGGCCTCCTGTTGTGAGCATAGGAAGATATTTTTTCTTCTGCTCTTCTGTACCGTTTGCAAGGATTGGATCACAGCAAAGTCCGTTATGTGTTGCCACTATATCTCCTGTTGATGCACAGTATTTGGATAATTCTTCTACTGCGATTGCTGCGGATAATACATCTGCTCCCGCTCCGCCGTACTCTTTCGGTACGCACATTCCCATTACACCGTATCTGAAAAGCTGATCTATTGTATCTTTCGGATACTGTGCTGTGCGGTCTGTTTCCGCTGCGATTGGCTTTACTTCGTTTTCGGTAAATTCCCGTACCATCTTCTGGATCATCTTCTGCTCCATGGTTAATTCCAGGTTCATATTTTTTCCTCCGTTTTCTGTGTTTTATCTGTTCTTTTTAGGCTTATTTGTTTTCAAAAACCGCTTTTTCTTTATTAAGGAATGCCTTCATTCCGTTTTTCTGATCCTCGGTTTTATAACATTCGGCAAAGAGTTCGTTCTCCGATGCTATGCCATTAGTCAAATTCTCTTCTTCGCAAAGGTTTATTGCCTTCTTTGAAAGTCTTACAGCTATTGGTGCATTCTTTGCTATACGTCTTGCCATATCCACTGCTTCTTCCATAAGGCTTTCTTGAGAAACCACTTTGTTTGCAAGTCCGATTTTCTCTGCCTCTGCACCGCTTATGTGCTCGCCTGTAAATATGAGTTCTTTAGCTTTAAGGCTTCCGATTTTTCTTGTAAGTCT
>CAZDAT010000147.1:0-4706 GCA_964503695.1 uncultured Lachnospiraceae bacterium | reverse complement strand
TACCAACATATGCTCTAACGTGATATCCGGATAATTTACCGCCACTTCATTTACAATTTTTCTCCAAAGTCTGGAAGAATCCAACACATTTGCTTTGTCCACACTGGTAACCTTCTTTTTTCTTTTTCCTGCGATTTCAAAAGCTTTTACGGCAATTCTTTTGATTTCCTCTTCGGTATAAGTGAGTGTATCTGTGGCTTTTAACATTCCGTTTTCTTCCACCGTTTTTCTTTCTCCAAAATAAAGACCTCCGGTCAATTCCCGCATAATCAGCATATCAAAGCCTTTTTCACTGATTTCTTCCTTTAAGGGACAGGCACCGGAAAGCTGCGGATATAATACCGCCGGCCGGAGATTGGCAAAAAGCTGTAAGGATTTTCTGATTTTTAAAAGTCCTGCTTCCGGTCTTAAAGCAGGCTCAAGTTTATACCATGGTGAAGTATTGGTGTCTCCCCCGATAGAACCCATTAGCACTGCATCGCTTGCCTTTGCCACCGCAATGGCCTCATCGGTCAGCGGAACTCCATGAACATCAATAGATGCCCCGCCCATGAGAATATCCGTAAACTTCATTTCATGACCATATTTTTTTGCCACTTTCTTCAATACTTTTTTTGCTTCCGCAATTATCTCCGGTCCGATACCATCTCCGGGAATACAGCAAATATTTAATTCCATTTTTTCTTCCTCTTTTCTTATCTTTTCTAACTAGGTAATTGCGAAACTTAAGATTTCAAACATCTAATTGTGCAGTTTTCATAATCTCAAGTTTCCCAATTACCTATATTTCTTCTAAAATACTTTAATTCATTTTACCATATTTTTAGATATAATAAAAATAAATATCATTTATGTTTACTATAATTTTTAATTATGTTTTTTGTATTTCTTTCTTTATTTTAATTTGTTATAATCTTACTGTATTTATTAGAAATATCTAAAATCAATAACCATACAACAATGAGGTAAGAACTTATGAAATATGAATTAATTATTTTTGATATGGATGGTACTATCCTTAATACTTTAGAGGATTTAAAAAACAGCATGAATCACACTTTAAGGTTATATCATATGCCCGAAAGGACATTGGAAGAAATCCGAAGCTTTGTGGGAAACGGCATCCGAAAGCTTATTGAACGTGCCGTTTTGGCTGACACACCTCCAGAACAGCTTGATATAATCCATACAGATTTTATGAAGCATTATCAGGTACACTGTTCGGATTTTACAAAGCCTTATGACGGTATTCCTGCCTTACTTAAAGAACTGAAAAAGCAAGGCTATAAAACAGCCGTGGTGTCCAACAAAGCTGACAGTGCCGTACAGGATTTGTGTTTTCAATATTTTCCGGGGCTGTTTGACCTTGCCATCGGGGAGCGAAGCGGCATGGCACGAAAACCGGCACCGGATATGGTAAATCTTGCCCTAAATCACTTTGGTCTTTCCCCTAAGAATGCAGTCTATATCGGGGATTCCGAAGTGGATGTGGCAACTGCCGTAAACTCCCAGCTGGACATGATTGCCGTAGACTGGGGATTTCGAAGCCATGAATTTCTAGTAAGTCAGGGTGCCCGCACCATAGCTTCTGCCCCTGTAGAAATCTTAAATTTATTAGAAAATATGTAATTTTTTCTGATATCCGTATTCTTTTGTTTCATTTTTGAAAGGTAAAAAACGGCTGGGCGGAAGATGCTTCTTTAATTTATCTTCTATGTATAAAATTTCCAAATGCTCTTTCGCCCGGGTCATGGCTACATAAAACATACGGCGTTCCTCTTCTATCTCTTCGGGAAGTGCCGCTTTTTTATGTGGTACCTTTCCTTCATTGCAGTCCGGCAGAAAAACAGCCCTGTATTCCAGACCTTTACAGGCATGAAATGTTAATATCTGTACTCCCTTTTTCTCTTCGTTTTTCGTGTCCTTCAAAGCCTCTTCATACTGATGAATATATTCCATCCATTCGGACAGATTATTCATTCCTTTCATGCTGTCATGGATAAAATCCAAAATTTCCAGATGTTCTTCAAAGTTTAAGCCCTGCTGTTTACAAAATTCCTTTAAATACCTTTCATAACCAATTACCTGCCGGATATAAAAACAGGCTCCGTATAAATCTAACTTCTGAATCCATTTTTCGTTTTGCTCCAGAGCTTCTATATTTTTCACCATATATGATTTTGTGCTGTAATATTGCTTTAATTTTCTCCAGTCTATCTGTGCATCCGTCAGACAATTACGTGAAAAATACCTTACCGGTTTATTCATGATTCTTAAAAAATCTCCCCGCTTTTTTCCATCCAGGAAAAATTGCAGATAAGAAAGCACATCCAGTGCAATAAAGTTCTTAAAAATACTGTTGCACCCTTCTTTCATCACGAAGGGAATTTTCTTTCGTAAAAAATGCTCTGCCAGACCTGTCATGTTCTGATTGGTTCGAAAAATACAGGCAATATCTGTATAATCACAATCCCCCGCACTGACAGTCTCTTCAATCCATTCTGCAATATGTGCATATTCTTTATGACAGTCTTCAAATCCCTGATAGCAAACCTTATGCTTCTTCTTAAGGTTTTCATTTTTTTCTTCAAAAGCTTTTATCTCTTTTTTAAAACGAAGCTTATTTTTTTCAATTACTTTAAGGGATTCTTTCACAATTGCCTCACTGCACCTGTAATTCGTTTCCAGAAGCACCTGTTTTGTATCGGGATAATACTTCTTAAACTCCAGCATAATCTTGGGATTTGCACCCCGAAAACTGTAAATGGACTGGTCATCATCCCCTACCACAAAAAGATTTTTTTGTTTTATAACCAGAAGCTGCACTATGCGAAACTGTATCTCATTGATATCCTGAAATTCATCGATCAAAACATACTGAAATTGTTCCTGCCATTTTTTTAAGATATCAGGATTGTTCTTAAATAATTGCAGGCACAAAAGTCCCATATCGTCAAAGTCCAGTCTGTGGCCATGGTGCATTTCTTCATTATAAGTTCGATATATTTTCTGAAACTGGTCAGTTTCTTTTTCCTCCATTTCTTTGATTCCTTTATTTTTATAATAAGAAATTTTCTGAAGATACTCTTCGATTTTTTCATAAATAATGGTTGTTTTGTTTTCTTCCTGCCTTTCATCATTGAACAAAGCTTTTTCCCCAATGGCAGGGTCGGATAACACCGTTTTCATTAATTCTCTTTTTTGTTTTTCGGTAATAATGTCTTTGGATGTATAATGATAAGTTTCTTTTAAGATATGGAAAAAACACGCATGAAAGGTAAAAAAATTCACCTGCGGCTCACCATAATTGTTTCCATGGGAAATATCTACATTCTTATATTGTTTTTGAAATCTTTGCTTTAATTCCAAAGCGGATGCTTTTGAAAAAGAAATGACCAGAATCGAATCCTGTCTGATTTGTTTTTCATTTATAAGATATAGAAGCCTTTGTATCATAACAAAGGTTTTACCGGAGCCGGGACCTGCCAGTACCAGCATGGTCCCTTCTCCATGTTTAATTGCTTTTAATTGTGAGTTACTTGGAGACTGCATTTTCCAGTTTCTCAATTCCTTTGCGGATTCTGTTTAAGGATTCTTCTTTTCCCAGCACTTCCATAATCTCTGTTGCTCCTGCAGGTGTCATCTGCTTACCGCTTACGGCAGTTCTGACAGGCCACATGGCATAGCCGTTCTTGCATCCTTTTTTGGCAACATAATCCAGCAAAGTATTATATAAGCTGTCATTCGTATAATCATCCAAAGACTCAAAAACCGGTAATAATTCTTTTAAAACCTCCAGGGAGGATTCTTCTGTGGTTTTCATTTTTTTATGAACGTACATGGCAGTATCATATTCCGGTAATTCATTAAAGAAATCCACATGTCCTAGAATATCGGGAAATACTTCAATTCTGGTTTTTACCATTTCTGCAATTTTCTTAAAGTCCAGTTCTTTCTGGATTGCCTGTTTTAAATACGGTAAAGCCCTCTCATAAAAAGCATCAAAATCCATGGCTTTGATATATTCCCCATTCATCCATTTCAATTTTGTATAATCGAATACCGCAGGGGATTTTGACATATGTTTATAATCGAAAGCTTTTACCAGTTCTTCCAGGGAGAAAATTTCTTCATTTCCCGCAGGACTCCAGCCAAGCAATGCCACAAAGTTTACCACTGCTTCCGTGATAAAGCCCTGTTCAATCAAATCTTCATAGGAAGAATGTCCGCAACGTTTGGATAATTTATGATGCTCTTCATCGGTAATCAGCGGACAATGAACATATACCGGCACTTCCCATCCGAAAGCTTCGTACAGACGGTTGTATTTCGGAGAAGAAGAAAGGTATTCATTTCCCCTTACCACATGGGTAATTCCCATTAAATGGTCATCCACCACATTGGCAAAATTGTAAGTCGGATATCCGTCAGATTTAATTAAAATCATGTCATCCAGTTCTGAATTATCTACCGTAATGTCTCCATAAATCTCATCGGAAAACGTGGTTGTTCCTTCGGTAGGATTGTTCTGGCGGATAACATAGGGTACTCCGGCAGCCAGCTTTGCCTCTACTTCTTCTTTGGATAAAGAAAGACAATGCTTGTCATATACATTAATCTCTTTTCCGGCAATGGTCTGATTTAAGGTAGCCAGTCTTTCCTTGTCACAGAAGCAATAGTAAGCTTCCCCTTTTTCAATCAGTTTT
>CAZDAT010000146.1:0-4842 GCA_964503695.1 uncultured Lachnospiraceae bacterium | reverse complement strand
GGTTTCCAGGCAAACAGCCGTATCATTACCGTTTCCGATACCTTACTGGAAGAACTGGTAAATCTGAAACGATAAGTTTTCAGACAGTTTCATAATGTAATAAAAGAAAAAGCACTGGAACTATCATGGATGCTTCTGGTGCTTTTTCATGAGAAAAACGGAACCATAGTTCTGGTTTTTTTAGAAATTTTCAGCTTTTTGTTAAAAAAACGGTTTTGCAGAAAAATCGGATATCCTGACAAATTTTGATAAAAGAAAGTGGACAAGTCAGGATTTTTCTAGTAGAATATATGGAAGGTGGGTGGACTATGTCTATCTGCCCAGAATAAAAAAGAAGGTGTATATTATGGATTTAGCTTCAATATTAGGTCTTGCCTTATGTGCTGTAGTTGTACTCTTTGGTATTATACAGGGGGCCGGTGGTTTATCAGGATTACCGTATTTCTTTGATTTACCCTCAATTTTGATTACTCTTGGCGGGGCATTCTGCTGTGTAATGGCAGGAAAGACCATGCCTGATTACATAAATGGATTAAAAAGTATAAAGCTTGTTTTTAAAACTCCCATCTACGATTTGCCGCAGGTAATCCGTAAGATTATAGATTTATCCAATGTGGCACGTAAGGAAGGTCTGCTGGCTCTGGAAGAAGCTTCCGCAGAGCTGGATGACGAGTTCTTACGAAAAGGCGTACTGCTGATTGTAGACGGTACTGACCCGGAACTGGTAAGGGGAATCCTGGAAACGGAAATGGGAAGTATTGATGACCGCCACAAGAAGAACATTACCTTCTGGCTGGATCTGGCAGGCATGGGACCTGCATGGGGTATGATTGGTACACTGATTGGTCTTATCATCATGCTTCAGAACATGGATGACCCTTCCTCAATCGGTCCTTCCATGGCGGTTGCCTTGATTACAACCATGTATGGTTCGATTCTTGCTAACTGGATATGTACTCCGGTTTCCCAGAAGCTGGCAGTGAACAACGGAGCGGAAATGGTAATCAAAGAGGTTATGATTGAAGGTCTGTTATCCATACAGGCAGGAGAGAACCCTCGTGTAATCGAAGAAAAACTGAAATCCTTCCTGTCACCGGCTGAAAAAGAAGCGATGGATGCCGACGGAGGTGAACTGGATGGCTAGAAGGAAAAAGGAAGAACCGCAGAAAGCAGAAGCCGCATGGATGAATACCTTTGCGGATTTGATGAACCTGCTGCTTTGTTTCTTCGTTTTACTCTTTTCCATGTCAACGGTGGATGCTGAGAAATTTGAACTGATAGTAGCCTCCTTTTCCCAGTCCTTCAGTATTTTTTCGGGAGGAAACATTTCCGTAGGACAGGGTATGCTTTTAGGCAACGGAGTTGACCAGCTCAGTAAACTGGACCAGTACATAGACAGTATGGGAAAAGCCGCAGAGAATGATGTGGAAAGCGATGAGCTTGACGAATTGGAACAGATACAGGAAAAACTGGAAGAAGCCAGGCTGGAAGCCTCGGAAGAACTGGCTGAACGGATAGAAGAAGCCGTGGAAGAAAGCCAGATGGAGGACAGCATACAGGTAGATTTCACTTCCCAGTATGTGCAGCTTACCTTAAAGGGTGCCATTCTTTTTGATTCCGGCAGTGCAAGCTTAAAGGAAGATGCCATGCCGATTATTGAAAAGGTTGCACTGATTTTGGAGAGGTATGCCGAGCATACCATTGAAATCGAAGGACATACCGACGCGGTACCTATGAGGAGCAATGGAAAATATGCGAATAATAATGAATTAAGCAGCGGCAGGGCACTTGCCATGTTTGATTATCTGGTATCACATACCACCCTTGACCCGGCAAAGATTAAACATTCCGGAAGAGGGGAATACATACCGGTTGCAGATAATTCCACACCGGAAGGAAGAAGCAAGAACCGGCGTATTGAAATAAAAATATATAATGAGTTAAGCGATGAGTAAAGGAGAAAACAGATGAAAAAGAATATTTTATCCATTGTGATTCTGGCTCTGCTGATTGTTAATATTATTCTGACAGCGATTATGATGTTTTCCATAACGGGAACCGCTAAGAAGACATCTGCACTGATAGATGAGATTGCAGCAGCCATCAACCTGGATTTAAGAAACCAGGCGGCAACGAGCAGTGGTGCAGTAATTGTAGACGTACCGATTGAAGATACCGAAGTGTATGCAATCAGTGATGAGCTGACCATTCCCCTGGCAAAGGGCGCGGATGGAAAAAGCCATTACTTCTTAACTACCGTTTCCCTTTCCATGAATACAAAGCATGCAGATTATAAGAAATTATCTTCTGAAGTGGAAGCAAAAGCGGATTTGATTAAAGGTGAGATTATCAGTGTGATTTCCAGTCATACCTATGAAGAGCTACAGGAAGGAACAGATTTCTTACGGCTGGAGATATTACAGAGAGTTCAGACCCTGTTTGATTCTCAGTTTATATTTAATGTAACCTTTACCAAGGGGTTGACACAATAAAAAACGTACAGGCGTGTGACAGGAGGTGAGCTTGGCTTGGGCGAGGTATTATCTCAAAATGAGATAGACAGTTTGCTTGCAGCTCTTAGTACAGGTGAACTGAATGCGGAAGAGATGGTAAATCAGGATGAGAAGCAGGTCAAAAATTATGATTTTGCCCGCCCTTCCAAATTCTCGAAAGAAAATTTAAGAACACTGGAATTTATCTATGAACATTATGCCAGATTGTTATCCACGAGTTTACCGGTATATTTAAGAAAAAATGTACAGGTAACGGTGGCAAGTTCTGAAACGGTAGTATTTTCGGAATTTTCCAATGCATTATCCAATCCGGTCATATTGGGAGTTGTGAATTTCGACCCTCTGCCGGGGTCCATAATCATTGACTTTGCAACCAATCTTGGGTTTGCGGTCATAGACAGGATGTTAGGCGGACAGGGAGATACCTTAAAAAAGAGTCGTGATTTCTCAGAAATAGAACTTACGATTATAGAAAAGATACTTACGCTGTTTATGCAGATGATGAAGGAACCATGGAGAAATGTCATAGAGATTAATCCTTTCCTTGAAAGGATTGAGACCAATCCGCAGTTCGCACAGATTATATCCCCAACAGATATGATTGCCATCATCACTTTAAATATTAAAGTAGGAGAAGTCGAGGGACTGGTGAATGTTTGTCTGCCTTTCTTTACCGTGGAAAGTATCATAGACAAATTAAATACGAAGTCCTGGTTCTCCAGTATACAGGAATCTTCGGATGAAGATTATGAGCAGTATGTGGAAATGATGCTGCGTAAAGTAGTGGTACCTGTCAAGGTACAGCTTGGAAGCACACAGGTAACGGTAAATGACTTTACGAACCTGCAGTGTGGTGATATTATCAGACTGAATACGAAGACGGATTCAGATTTGGATGTTTATGTTGGAAATATTAAAAAATTTACGGCATTGCCCGGAAGTCATGATGATAAATATGCTGTCCGTGTAACATCCGTAATAAGAGAGGAGGAATAAAGATATGGACGGAATGCTGTCTCAGGATGAGATTAATGCTCTGTTAAACGGCATATCGATGGATGCCGAACCGGATACCGGTGTAGATGCCATGTCCATAACAGGAAGTGAGATTGACGAAAACCTGTTGTCTGATACAGAAAAAGATGCCATCGGCGAAGTTGCCAACATTAGTATGGGTACCTCCGCGACTACGCTTTATTCGCTTGTAAATCGTAAAGTGGATATTACAACTCCGGTTGTAAATCTGGCTACTTGGGAAAATGTATTGGAATATTATGAAAAACCCTGTGTATTTATTCAGATTAAATACACCACCGGGCTGGATGGCCATAATATTCTGATTTTAAAGGAACATGATGTTAAGGTGATTGCCGACCTGATGATGGGCGGTGATGGCACAAACATAGATGGGGAAATAGGGGAGCTGCATTTAAGTGCAATTTCCGAGGCAATGAACCAGATGATGGGTTCTGCCGCAACTTCTCTGTCCCAGATGTTGAATAAAACCATTGATATCAGTCCGCCGGAGGCGACACTGATAGACCTGCAGGAATTTAAGATGGGTGAGGAAATTGCCAATTTCCTTGCAGGAACCTTTGTTAAGATAGAATTTCATATGCAGATTGGAGACCTGGTAGACAGTACCATTCTGCAGTTATATCCGATAGATTTTGCAAAAGATTTGGTAGCAACGTTCTTAGGAGAGACCATGGGAAGTCCAAGTACCCCGGCTCCGGCACCAGCTCCTGCACCGGCACAGCCGATGCCGCAGGCAGCACCGGAAATGGCATCACAGCCAATGCCCGGTATGGGACAGGCACCGGATATGAACCAGATGGCAGGACAGATGTATAACATGGGTCAGATGCCTCCTATGGGACAGATGTATAATATGGGAATGATGCCCCAGATGGGTCAGATGCCTCCCATGGGAATGATGCCCGGTATGGGACAGGCACCGGAAACAGTAGGTTATCAGCCTGCACAATTCCAGAGTTTTACACAGAATGTAAATCCGGTTGCAGGCAATGAGAACATAAATCTGATTATGGATGTTCCGTTACAGGTTACGGTAGAACTGGGAAGAACCAGCAAATCCATAGCAGAAATCCTGGATTTTTCACCAGGTACCATTATAGAACTTGACAAGCTGGCTGGGGAACCGGTAGATGTTTTAGTAAATGGTAAATTTGTTGCAAAAGGTGAAGTAGTAGTAATTGAGGAAAGTTTCGGTATACGAGTAACTGAAATCATTAAGTAAGAAAAAGGAGTTAAGAATGGCAAAGAATATTTTAATCTGTGATGATGCAGCATTTATGAGAATGATGAT
>CAZDAT010000145.1:0-4903 GCA_964503695.1 uncultured Lachnospiraceae bacterium | reverse complement strand
AGATGCTGATGATTTGTGACGGAGAAAAAGAAATCGGTATTGCCGGTATCATGGGCGGTGAAAATTCCAAGATTACGGATAATGTAAAAACGGTTCTTTTTGAAGCCGCTACCTTCCATGGAGCAAATATTCGTAAATCAGCCAAGAGACTGGGCCTTAGAACCGATGCTTCCGGTAAATTTGAAAAAGGTCTTGACCCGAGAAATGCCGAAGCAGCCATTAACAGAGCCTGTCAGTTAATCCAGGAATTAGGCTGCGGTGAAGTAGTAAGCGGAATGGTGGATGTTTGTGAACCATTAAAAGAGTTAAACCGAATTCAATTTGATGCAGACAGAATCAACGCACTTTTAGGAACCGATATTTCCAGAGAGACGATGATGGAAATTTTCTCCCGACTGGAATTAACCTATGATGAAGCGAACAATGAATTGGTGATTCCTTCTTTCCGCCAGGATTTGGAAGGCATTGCAGATATCGCAGAAGAAGTTGCAAGATTTTATGGCTATGATAAAATTCCCATGACTCTTCCAAGCGGAGAAGCAACCACGGGAAAATTACCATTTAAGCTTCGCTTAGAAGAAAAGGCAAGAGATGTAGCAGAATTTTGCGGATTTTCACAGGGAATGTGTTATTCCTTTGAAAGCCCCAAGGTATTTGATAAATTAATGCTTGCTTCAGATGATGTACTTAGAAATGCCATTACCATTTCCAATCCTCTGGGAGAGGATTTCTCGATTATGAGAACGGTGCCTCTGCATGGAATTTTAACCTCACTTGCAACCAACTATAACAGAAGAAATAAGAATGTAAGATTGTATGAACTGGGAAATATTTATCTGCCGAAAGCATTACCACTGACAGAGCTTCCAGAAGAAAGAATGCAGTTTACCTTAGGCTTTTATGGAGAAGGCGACTTCTTTACCATGAAAGGTGTGATTGAGGAATATTTTGATGCCCTTGGAATGAGAAAAAAAGTAACCTATGACCCTAATGCCGGAAAAGTATTTTTACACCCAGGCCGTCAGGCAAGTATTATTTATGATGGAGTTGTTCTTGGGTACTTAGGAGAAGTGCATCCTGATGTACTGGATAATTATGATATTGGAACGAAAGCCTATATTGCGGTACTGGATATGCCGAATGTAGAACCTTTTGCAACCTTTGACAGAAAATATGAAGGCATTGCAAAATATCCGGCTGTCAGCAGGGACATCAGCATGGTAGTTCCAAAAGAGATTTTAGTCGGACAGATTGAAGCCGTGATTGCACAGCGGGGCGGAAAGATTCTGGAAGGATACCAGTTGTTTGATGTTTATGAAGGCAGCCAGATTAAAGAAGGCTTTAAGTCTGTAGCTTACTCCATTACTTTCAGGGCAAAGGACAGAACCCTGGAAGAAGCAGATATTGCCAGTGCCATGAAGAAGATTTTAAATGGTCTGGAAAGACTCGGAATTGACTTAAGGTCTTAAAAAGAATATAAAAGGAGAAGAAGAAAATGGAAAGAAAAAATGTTTGGAAAAGTTATACAAAAGAGCAGTTAGAAGCGGTGGATGCGTTTGGAAAAGAGTATATGTATTTTCTTGACCATGGAAAGACAGAAAGAGAATGTGTGGATTTAACCGTAAATATGATTGAAAAAGAAGGTTATGTGGAATTACAGCAGGCAATCAAAGAAGGAAAAACCTTGAAAGCCGGGGATAAAGTATATGCCGTATGGATGAATAAAGCGGTGGTCATGTTCAAAATCGGGAAAAAACCAATGATAGAGGGTATGAACATCTTAGGTGCCCATATTGATTCTCCAAGACTGGATGTAAAACAGAATCCTCTTTACGAAGATAACGGAGTGGCATATTTAGATACGCACTATTATGGCGGAGTAAAGAAATACCAGTGGGTAACGCTTCCTCTGGCAATCCATGGTGTGATTGTGAAAAAGGATGGTACTACAGTAGAAATTAATATTGGGGAAGAAGAGGATGACCCGGTATTCTTTATTTCTGACCTTTTAATCCATCTTTCCCAGGAACAACTTGAGAAAAAAGCAGCTAAGGTAATTGAAGGAGAAGCACTGGACTTGATTATCGGTAATGTACCTGCTATGGGAGAGGAAGAGAAAGAAGAAAAAGAAGCCGTAAAGAAAAATATTTTAAATATCTTAAAAGAAACTTATGATATTGAGGAAGAGGATTTCATGTCTGCGGAACTGGAAATCGTACCTGCCGGAAAAGCAAGAGAAGCCGGCTTTGACAGAGGTCTGATTTTAGCTTACGGACATGATGACAGGGTATGTGCTTATCCTTCGTTGAAAGCCATGCTGGAAATCGGGGATGTAGACAGAACAGCCTGCTGTATTTTAGTGGATAAGGAAGAAATCGGAAGTGTAGGTGCTACCGGTATGCAGTCCAGATTCTTTGAAAATTCCGTAGCAGAGGTTATGAATCTGACAGGAGAATACAGCGAGTTAAATGTAAGAAGAGCTTTAAGTGCATCTGATATGTTATCTTCCGATGTAAGTGCTGCATTTGACCCATCTTATGCGTCAAGCTTTGAAAAGAAAAATGCTGCCTTCTTGGGTCAGGGCATGGTATTTAACAAATACACCGGCTCCAGAGGAAAGAGCGGCTCTAACGATGCCAATCCGGAATACATTGCACATATCCGTAATTTACTGGAAGAAGAAAGTGTGTTATACCAGACCGCAGAACTTGGTAAAGTAGACCTTGGAGGCGGCGGAACCATCGCGTACATCTTGGCTTTATATGGAATGAATGTCATTGACTGCGGTATCGCGGTTCTTAGTATGCACGCACCATGGGAAGCCATCAGCAAAGCCGACCTTTACGAAACCAAGAGAGGTTATGTTGCGTTCCTGGAAAAAGCCTGCTTATAATGAGAAAGGAATGATAAAGAAACCCCTTAGTTACGGATATATCCGGCTAAGGGGTTTTTGAAATCATAAAAATGGGGGTTGAAAAGCATATCCTAAAAGTGATATTATAGTAAAGATTAAAAAGCAAAGGAGGAAAATTTTATGGACAGTAGCGACGGTTTAGGGCGAAGTATGAAATGCAGTGCTTTACAGAAGAAAAAACGACGCAGCTGTCGGATAAAATTTTTATAGCTGCGTTTATTCTTGTTGTGAAAAAGCACTGTAAGTGCTTTTTTTGTTGCCCTTTTCGATTGCCTGCAAAAATGAAAATGCATACAAAAGAAAGGAGAAAGCAAATGAACAAGAAATATGTAGAAAAATTTCCTTATCGGGAAAATGAAAGCACCTGGCAAAGCATGAAAAAGAGACTGCCATGGCTGATGGCACTTCTGGTGCTGGGAATGGTTGTGTCCTCTGTAGTGGGGATATTTGAAGAAGTCGTTGCATTGGTACCCATTGTCATATGTTTCCAGTCATTGGTACTGGACATGGCAGGAAATGTAGGAACTCAGTCACTGGCAGTAACGATTCGTGTTCTGATGGATGAAAATATTACCGGAAAAGAGCAGATGCTGCTGGTGGGAAAAGAAATGAAAATCGGACTGTTAAATGGCAGTTTTTTGGGAAGTCTGGCAGTTTTCTTTCTTGGAATTTATATCCATCTGACCAAGGGATATGAATGGCAGGGGGCTTTCCTGGTTTCCGGCTGTGTAGGGATTTCCTTACTGGTTGCCATGGTTGTGTCCAGTCTGGTAGGAACTATAGTTCCCATGTTTTTTCATAAAATAAAGATTGACCCGGCGGTAGCAAGCGGGCCTCTCATTACTACCGTAAATGATCTTGTTGCAGTGGTGACTTATTATGGACTGGCATATATATTTCTGATAAAATAAAATTATTCAAAATGATATCGGACAGGATTGCAGAAGCCACTATGCAGCGAAACAATCCGTAATCACTTTTAATATCCGAATCTATTACAGGAACAAAAGGAAAGGTACTGCGTATTAAAAACAGAATGGAGATTGTTATGAATGAATTAAAAACCTCAGATTTTTACTTTGACCTTCCGGAGGAGCTGATAGCACAGGACCCGTTGGAAGACCGTTCTTCTTCCCGACTTTTGGTGTTAAATAAAGAAACAGGAGAGAGAGAACATCATATTTTTAAGGAAATTGTTGATTATCTGGATCCGGGAGACTGCCTGGTTTTAAATAATACAAAGGTAATTCCCGCAAGACTTCATGGAGTCAAAGAAGACACCGGAGCTGTTGTAGAGGTTCTTTTGTTAAAAAGAAGAGAAAATGATGTGTGGGAAACGTTAGTAAAACCAGGGAAAAAATGCAGACCGGGAGCGAAGCTTTCCTTTGGAGACGGAAGACTGAAAGCGGAAGTTCTGGAAGTGGTGGAAGAAGGCAACCGGCTCATACGTTTTACCTATGAAGGAATTTGGGAAGAAGTATTGGACAGCCTTGGAGAAATGCCCCTGCCTCCTTATATTACGCATAAATTAGAGGACAAAAACCGCTACCAGACGTTTTATGCAAAATACGAAGGCTCCGCTGCAGCCCCCACCGCAGGACTTCATTTTACTCCCCAGTTGTTAGAGCAGATTCAAAAAAAGGGAGTAGAGATTGCCTATGTGACCCTTCATGTAGGTCTGGGAACTTTCCGCCCGGTAAAAGTGGATAATATTTTAGAACACCATATGCATTCGGAATATTATCAGATTAGTGAAGAGGCGGCAGAAAAGATAAATCATGCCAAAGAAACAGGACACAGGGTTATTTGCGTAGGTACGACCAGTACAAGAACCATTGAAAGTGCGGCAGATGAACATGGAAAACTGAGAGCCTGCTGTGACAATACGGAAATCTTTATTTATCCGGGTTACAAATTCAAAGTTTTGGATGCCCTGATTACCAATTTCCATTTACCGGAATCAACACTTGTGATGCTGGTTTCTGCATT
>CAZDAT010000144.1:2975-4911 GCA_964503695.1 uncultured Lachnospiraceae bacterium | reverse complement strand
ACAACTACGAATTTTCCATCAACATCTGTATAAGAACCACCGAAAAACTCTGAAATATCTTTGGTTAAATCACTGCTATTAACAGTTTCGTTGTATTCTCCCTTGCTATCAGCAGAAACTTCTTGTACATCCTCAATTTCTGTATTTTCGCTTTCTTGAATATTTACAGTTTCTTCTTTGTTGTTCTGTAAATCCTCAACTGTATTCTTGTTTTCGATTGGTAATGACTCACCAGTTTGTATATTATTATCCTCTTTTGGAAATAAGCGGGTTACCATAGGAATGCATAAAGTCACTAAAGCAAAGCAAGCTACGATTGTTCCCCATTTAGCCCATGCAAAATTATTCTTTCTTTTATCGCTCATATGAGCCTCTTTGATATATTGATTATTAATGTCACCCAAAGCATCAAACAAATCTTCTTTTTTCATAATACATAACCCCTTTCCGATAAGTATTCTTTAAGTTTAAAGCGTAATCTATTTAATGTAACAGATACATTACTTTCAGTCATTTTATATCGTCTTGCAATTGATGAAACACTGTCCGAATACCAATATCTACAAATAAATATGTTTCTCTTTTTGGGCGGCAGGGTTTCCAGAAAAGAATTAATGGTTGCGACAAGTTCTCGTCTGTCAATTTCCTTCTCTACATCATCCAATCCAGACACACACTCTGCAAGTTCGTCAAGAACGACTGCTATTTCTCCACTTCCACGTTTCATCACATGATTATGCTTATACTTATTGAAAGCTAAATTTCTTGTGATTTTTCCAAGGAACGCAGATAGTATGGTTGGTCTGATTGGTGGTATGGAGTTCCATGTCCTTAAATATGTATCATTAACACATTCTTCTGCATCTTCATTATTACCTAGGATATTTTTCGCAATATAAGTACAGTATTTTCCATACTTCTTTGCTGTTACAGACAATGCTCGCTGATCCCTATCGAAATACAACTGGATAATGTCCTTATCGTTCATTCCAATCTTCCTTTCTGAAATTTTTCCTTATACCTGTATAGACAACTTCTGAACTATAATCTTACACTTTTTCCGGGTTTTCAGTTTGTTAAAAATTCCCGAAGCAGATTTTCCAGTTCCTGTTTTTCCTCTTCACTGAAAATACTCTCTCTTTCTTTGCTTTCTTCTTTTATTTTTGGCACATTCTCCGGCTCGATTTTTTGGTTCAGTACCTCATCTGTGATCTTCAGCCTTCCTGCCATATGATTTTCCAGATAATCCACCAACGAAAATCTGAGACTCTTCTTTTTTTCCTCCATACCGGCAAAAGAAGTTGCCACATAATACAGATATAGTCCCAAAAAAGGCAGCACATAAAATGGCAGTATCTCACCAATTTTTTCCCCTGTGACGATTCCTCTTGCAGCACCCAGTCCCGAAAGAAGCACCGAAAACAATATCAATTGTCCAGATATCCGGTGCAGCATAGTTACCTTCACTTTTCCGATTTCTATTTTTTCCAAAAAACGTTCCACAAAAACGGGAATATTCCCCATACCATCATTGAGTTTGTAGCAGTTTACAAATTTCAGTTTGCACTGTTTTAACTGCTCATTTTCCGTGGATGCCATATTGTCCGCATCATGCAGCATACGCCCTAACACATTTCCAATCAGGACCTGCAACAAAATTCCCACAAAGATCAGAAAAATAATAACACCCGACAAATACGGATGTTTTTCAAAGATTACAAACATTTTTATCTCCCCTTTCACTTTTCTATCATTATAAAATGAAAAAATTCATCATACAATATAGATAGGCCCTTAATTCATTGTCAAATTTCTACATTTTTTTGGCAATTCATGTTATACTTTATTAAATATGAATTTAGTTCTTGGGAGGTATCTATATGCGTTATCAGACAAAGGGCACCTGTTCTGCCTATATTGACATTGAACTGGATGG
>CAZDAT010000144.1:0-2875 GCA_964503695.1 uncultured Lachnospiraceae bacterium | reverse complement strand
TGCGTTATCAGACAAAGGGCACCTGTTCTGCCTATATTGACATTGAACTGGATGGCGACATTATCCGCTCAGTTTCTTTTTATGGCGGATGCAACGGCAATCTTCAGGGCATTTCCAAACTGGTAGAAGGGATGCATGCAGCCGATGCCATCAGCAAATTAAAAGGGATCAAGTGCGGTTTCAAACCCACATCCTGCCCTGATCAACTGGCACAGGCACTGGAAAGTATGATACAAAAATAAAACAGACCGGAGAAAATGGATATGAACAAAAAAATTGTTTTAACAGGAGGGGGCACAGCCGGTCACGTAACACCCAACATCGCTCTGCTTCCACATTTAAAAAGCAAAGGTTATGAAATCAGTTATATCGGCTCCTATGAGGGTATCGAAAAAAAATTGATCGCAGATTACGAGATCCCTTATTATGGAATCTCAACAGGAAAACTGCGTCGCTACTTTGACCCCAAAAATTTCACCGATCCTTTTCGTGTCATCAAAGGGTTCGCAGAAGCAAAAAAGATCCTAAAAGAGATAAAACCCGACGTTATTTTTTCAAAAGGCGGATTTGTCAGTGTACCGGTTGTCCGGGCAGCTGCAGCATTAAAAATCCCATGTATCATCCATGAATCAGATATGACGCCGGGACTTGCAAATAAACTGTGTATACCCGTAGCCCAAAAAATATGCTGTAATTTTCCCGAAACCCTTAATAATCTGCCGGAGGGTAAAGCCGTTTTGACCGGTTCTCCCATCCGCGAAGAATTAAAAAAAGGAAACAAACTCGCCGCCTGTGAAGTGTGCGGTTTCACCACCAACAAACCGGTCATTATGGTGATCGGAGGAAGCCTTGGTTCTGCCGCCATCAACAAAGCAGTCCGTGATGCGCTTCCCGGACTTTTGGAAGATTTTCAGGTGGTTCACATCTGTGGAAAAGAAAAAATAGACAACCTGCTTCTTACTACAAAAGGTTATAAACAGTTTGAATATCTGAAAGCTGAACTAAAAGATATGTTTGCCATGGCAGACCTTATTATATCCAGAGCAGGTGCCAATGCGATCTGTGAGATCCTTGCATTAAAAAAGCCCAATCTGCTGATTCCCCTGCCCTCTTCTTCAAGTCGCGGAGACCAGTTATTAAATGCTGCTTCTTTTAAGGCACAGGGTTACAGCATGGTCATTGAAGAGGATGACCTGACAAAAGACCTGTTGATCTCCAAAGTACAGGAGTTATACTGCAACCGTAACTCCTATATCGAAGCCATGAATGAAAGTGAACAGTCAGATGCCATTGAAACCATTATCAGTCTGATCGAGGAAGTTTCATAAGATATGCATCACATTTCCCCATACATTGTCCTTTGTAAAATACGGCACCAAGTTTTTTTGCAAGGAGAATGGATGGGGTATTTTCAGGTTCAATAAACATAAGCAGTTCATCCATATCATAGTTTTCGTACATATAATCCGAAATGGCACGGCAGACTTCATAGGCATATCCCTGCCTTTGAAATTCTTTTCCGATCATAAAACCCATTTCCGGCAGTTCCCAGCCTTCTCTATACTCCACACCCGCTCTTCCTATTACACGATGGCTTTTCTTTTCCACAATGGTCCATATTCCAAAACCATAAAATCCGTATATATTTTTGATGTAAGACTCTATATAAGCAATTTCTTCTTCGCGTTTTTCATATAACGGCTCCATGTAACGTGTGATCTCTTTTTCTTTGTATAATTCATAAAAAGCATCCACGTCCTCTATGACAGTCTCTCTGACCAGACATCTTTTGGTTTCCAAAATGTTCCATGCCTTCTTTTGATACCTCCTTAAAACCCTTTCAAAAAAGGCAAGTTCGCACTCTGCCGCATTCTGGATGGCATATGCACAAAAAGAAAAATCCTCATTTTTGTTTTTCTCCGTAAGGAGTGCGATCACATATTTTCCACTTTCATACAGTTTTTTTGCCTGCCTGTGTTGATCACAGATATAAAGAGTTGCTTCCTCTTCTTTCTTTAAAACGTCCTGATCATCCGTTCTTTTTTCTATATCCTGTGTTTCCATACGAAGAACAGTTACTTCCCCATTTTCATATACGGGCAGTTCTGTTTCATTTGAAACCATAAAAATTAATCGCCTGAGCATTTGATATTTCCTTTTTCATTCCATAATTTTGTGCTACAATCATTGTAAAACAAATAGTTCAGAAAGGAAAGTATACTATGGCACAAAATCCTATTGTTACATTTACAATGGAAAACGGTGATGTATTTAAGGCAGAATTATACCCGGATATTGCACCGCAATCAGTAAACAACTTTATTTCACTCATCAAAAAAGACTTCTATAACGGTCTGATCTTCCACCGAGTCATCCGTGGTTTTATGATTCAGGGCGGCGATCCCCAGGGAACAGGAATGGGTGGCCCCGGATATTGCATCAAAGGGGAATTTGCATCCAATGGTTTTGCAAATAACTTAAAACATACAGAAGGCGTTCTTTCCATGGCAAGAAGTATGTTCCCCGATTCTGCCGGAAGTCAGTTTTTCATTATGCATAAAAATTCACCCCATTTGGACGGTGATTACGCTGCTTTTGGAAAAATAATCGAGGGTATGGAAATCATCAACAAAATCGCTGAAGTTCCTACCGATTACAGTGACCGTCCCCTTAACGACCAGATCATGCGTACGGTTACCGTAGAATGTTTCGGCACGGAATATCCGGAACCTGAAAAAATGAAAGAATTCTAATAAAAACACCTGCTTGTTCACAATTTGTTCACATTTATTTTAAACAATGTTAATGATCATAACATTGTTTGGACAAATCTTTTTTTTATACTAAGATCAACAAAAGAGATTTTCCTTTTCCC
>CAZDAT010000143.1:0-4919 GCA_964503695.1 uncultured Lachnospiraceae bacterium | reverse complement strand
TTTCCGGCTCTTGCCGTTTTTTCTTTTTTGCTTGTTCGTTTTCTTTCACAAGGTCGTTTGCAAAATCGTCAACCGTATCACGAAGCATCTCCATATGTGAGCAGTCCGTATCCATCCACGCATCGTAACAAGCCGACAAAGGATATTCCAACCGTAACAATTCTTTTAACTGCCTTTTGTCAAACGAAATGCTATCGCCGCTAAAAAGCATTAAAATATCGTCACGCATAACCTTTTCATAAGCCGATGAAATTATTTCCTCCGGTTTGGAATGCTTCAGCTTTTCAATGTAATTGTCCTGTTCCTTGCTCATTTTCTCATAAAGCAAATTTTGTAATTCTTGTTCGGTCTGCATTTCTACCTCTCCATTTCTTCGATTTTTCTGTGTGGCTTTTCAGGTTCTTCATCAGGTTCTCCAAGCTCTGCACCGTCGTGTTCCTGCTTGTCCATATTAAGCAATGACTCCAAAACCGAAAGGCGTTCAAGTTTTTGGGTAAGCTCCGTTTCCTGCGGAAATTCTTTTTTAATTTCAACCTTTGCGATTTCAAACTGATTTTTTACTTCTGTAAGATGTTCCTTTGTTGCTTCAAGCCGTTTTTCTATTCCTTCAAGTGCGTTATCGAGTCTTTGGATATTACCGTGAACATCTGTTCCGAGTTCGATTTTATGGCTTAAATTGCCTTTTAATGCTACATTAAACACTTTTGAAAATTCATCAAACGACAATTCCATCCCAAAACCTCTGTAATCACCGATAATCACCGGTTCGGGTGATTTCATTGTTCGACACCTTTCAAGCAATGCTTTTCCGGCGGTTTCTTTTTCGGTATATGTAACACCGTCAACAGTCATAGGATTAAAATAATCCTCTTTTTTAGGATATTGCTTTACTGTTTCAATATCTCTTTCATAACCGCCGATGCGTTCCGTCACCTCTGCAATTTGTTTTGGATAGTATTTTATAACCTTGTCTTCAAGATCATATTTTGTTGAAAGAAAGCTTGATTTTATAAGCTTCAACTTTGCGACTTGTGTATCCAATTCCATTTTTTCTTTAATATACGGATTCCCTGTTGCAAGTGCTTTGATTTCAGCATAAGAAAGAGCTGTTGCGTCAATGTCTTCCGCACATCTTACCGGAGCTTTGCCCGTCATAATCTGTGAAATGAATTTTTGTTTGTTTTCCACAAGTTGCCACATATAGCTGTCAAAGGTATCTTTGGTCACGTACCTAAAGATATGCACATCGGAGTTTGTGTTGCCTTGCCGTATAATTCGCCCGGCTCTCTGCTCAAGGTCTGCGGGCCGCCACGGGCAGTCAAGGTCGTGCGAAGCATATAACAGATTTTGGACATTTGTTCCTGCACCCATTTTGGGAGTAGAACCGAGAAGTATTCTTACATCGCCCTTACGCACCTTTGAAAACAAATCTTTTTTCTTAACTTCCGAATCAGCTTTGTGTATAAATTCGATTTCCTGTTCGGGAACACCGCTTTTTATGAGTTTATTGCGTATATCGTTATACACATCAAAGTTGCCGTCGTCTTTGGGTGTTGACAAATCGCAAAACACAAGCTGGGTGGAGCGTTTGTCCGCTGTTTTTTGCCATATATCAAAAACCTCTCTTGCACAGTTTGAAACCTTTGAATTTTCGTCATCGGGCAGGAGTGGGTTTATAAGGCGTTGATCAAGAGCCAGCTTTCTTCCGTCATTTGTGATTTTCAACATATTGTCCTCAGTAGGCTCAACCTTTTTGTTTCTCACCATCTCCGCACGTTCCGCAAGCGACTTTACCATATCTTTTTGGATTTCGGTAGGCTCAACCGCAATAGTTTTATAATGCGGTGTGGGAGTGGGAAGTTTGAGCATATCGGCGGTCTGAATATCCGCAACATCCTTAAACATTGACATAAGCTCCGGCAAATTAAAGAATTTTGCAAATCTTGTCTTTGCCCTGTATCCCGTACCTTCCGGTGCAAGTTCAATCGCTGTTACGGTTTCCCCGAATGTTGAAGCCCACGCATCGAAGTGTTGTAAATGTTTCTCTTGCAGAGCCTTATACTGTAAATACCGTTGCATTGTATATAGCTCAACCATACTGTTTGATATTGGTGTACCCGTTGCGAATATAACACCTTTTCCGCCCGTGATTTCGTCAAGGTATCGGGTTTTCATAAACAAGTCACTTGATTTTTGAGCTTCGGTTTGTGAAACACCACCGACGTTTCGCATTTTTGTGTAAAGATAAAGGTTTTTGTAATAATGTGCTTCGTCAACAAAAATTCTGTCAACACCGAGTTCCTCAAAAGTGACAACATCATCTTTGCGGCTTTGGTCGTTCAGCTTTTCAAGTTTTGCCTGTATGGATTTTTGGGATTTTACCAACTGTTTTACGGTATATCTTTCCGCCTTTTGAGCCTTCAATTCAATTATACCGTCCATAATCTCTTTTAGCTGTCCCTCCAAAATGTTCCTTTGGCGTTCAACCGACATAGGTATTTTCTCAAACTGACTATGCCCGATAATTACTGCGTCATAATCACCCGTTGCAATTCTTCCGCAAAATTTCTTGCGATTTTTTGTTTCAAAGTCTTTTTTTGTTGCAACAAGGATATTTGCCGCAGGATACAGCTGTAAAAATTCGCTTGCCCATTGCTCGGTCAAGTGATTTGGAACAACAAAAAGGGACTTATTGCAAAGTCCCAAGCGTTTGCTTTCCATAGCCGCCGCAACCATAGTCCAAGTCTTTCCGGCACCTACAACGTGTCCTAAAAGTGAATTGCCGCCATACATAATTCTTGCAACTGCATTTTTCTGATGTTGACGAAGCTCTATTTCGGGATTCATACCATTGAATGTAATATGGCTTCCGTCATATTCACGGGGTCTGTTCGAGTTGAATCTCTCATTATACAGTGTTGTTAGTTTTTCTCTGCGTTCAGGGTCTTTCCATATCCAATTATCAAATTCAACTTTTATTAAATCTTGTTTTTGCTGAGCAAGTGTTGTTTCTTTGCGGTTGAGAACGGCAATCCTTTTTCCGTTTGCATCCTCGTGATAATCAAATATGCGTACATCTTTTAGATTTAAGGTTTCCTCTATGATTTTATATGCACTTGCACGGGAAGTACCGTAAGTGCCGGTTGCCTTGATACCTTTATCTGCACTTTTCCCGCTTACATTCCATTCTCCCGTTATTTCCGAGTATTTTATATCAACTTTCTGTCTTGCATAGTATGATGTACCGAGAAGCTCAAAGGTGAATTCTTTTATATACTCCGGCGGTATCCAAGTTGAGCCGAGCCGCACTGTTATTTCGCTTGCCGTCAATTCTTTCGGCTGTACTTTTTCGAGTGCTTCTGCGTGGGTTTTGAAGTTATCATCCTTTTCCGCAAGCCACTTTGCAGTTTTGAATTTTTCCCTCACATTCCCCGAAAGAAATTCATCAGCAGTTAAATATTTATCATATATACTACTGCCC
Source organism: uncultured Lachnospiraceae bacterium (assembly GCA_964503695.1). Classification (GTDB taxonomy): domain Bacteria; phylum Bacillota; class Clostridia; order Lachnospirales; family Lachnospiraceae; genus SFDP01. Next base: position 1,438 of record CAZDAT010000143.1, on the reverse strand, counting down.
TCAACATAGGAATAATTAAGAAAAATCACACCTTTTAATTCGCTGACAATTTCATCTTCGGTTTTACCCGTCAACGACATCATAAAATCCATATCAACTTTTGCCTTTTCAGAAAGTGAAACGGCAAGTGCTTCGGATGCCGTATCTACATTTGTTACTTCGTGCTTTGCACCGATAGTTCGTTTGGTAAACATATCGGCTTTGCGTTCAAGTTCGCCGTTTTCGTTAATTACTTCAAGAGAGCATAAGAGGAAGTAACTGCTATCGTCGGAAAAGGCAAGGGAATTACCTCTCGAATTGATAAGCCCGTATTTTTTAGTAAAATCGTCATACAGAGTATTCAACTTTGCCTGTTGTGATTTAATATCATAATCAGGATAGCCTTCTGTCTGATATTCTATGAGCGTTCTTACACAATCACGGATACCTATCATACCTTTTATGCGATTTTCAGCAGTTACATTCATTTCAACTTTACGCATTCTGCTGTTTTCACGAAAATATATATCTCCGTCAACTATGGTATAGCTAAAATTCTTTACATTCGGATCGGCGGGGATAGTTTGCTCCGCATCGTTTGAAACATCATCATATTCATACTCGGTAACGGTAGCGTGAATGTTTTGTATAGCCTTATCAAGCTGCTCCTCAAGCGAAACATCTTTTTTCGGTTTACATACAAGAGTTGGACCAAACTGACCGATTACAACCTCCAAATCTCCAAGCACCATTTCGGGATGTTCGTCGAAATATTTGTTTACTGTAACATAATTAGTTCTCTTAGTACCATCGGGCGTTGTGTATTCCTTGTTATACAGCATTTTTGTGTGTACCCATTCAGGTTCAATATCTATAATCTTTTCTCTTTTTTGAAGAAAAATAATATCCGTATTAACTTCTGTTCCGGCATTTTTCAAAAAAGCATTGTTGGGCAACCGAATTGCACCCAAAAGTTCACAACGTTGTGCTATATACTTTCTTGCATTGCTGTCCTTTTTATCCATCGTTCCGCCGCTGATACCGTTAGAGCTGATAAATGCGATTATTCCGCCCGGCCTTACCTTGTCTATGGTTTTCGCAAAGAAATAATCGTGTATAAGAAAATTATACTTGTTGTATCTTTTATCGTTAAGCTTGTAATTGGCAAACGGAACATTACCGATAGCAACATCAAAAAAACTGTCCGGAAGCAATGATTTTTCAAAACCTTGTATTGCAACTTGATTTTTTTGATACAACTGCTGTGCAATTCTGCCCGTGATACTGTCGATTTCCACACCGTAAATTTTACTCTCGCTCATACTGTCGGGAATAAGTCCCATAAAATTACCGATACCGCACGAAGGCTCCAAAACATTACCTTGCGAAAAGCCCATATTGCTGAGTGCCTTATACATTGCCTTTATAACAACAGGCGGCGTATAATGTGCAGTCAAGG
>CAZDAT010000142.1:0-4969 GCA_964503695.1 uncultured Lachnospiraceae bacterium | reverse complement strand
GGACTGTCAGAAGAATATGTGAGAAAAAGAGTAGAAAAGGTTTCTTCCATAGAAAAGATAAAGAGCAATGTCAGTAAAGAGCTGGGAGACAAAATCCGTAAATATAATCTGGCAGGAGTAAAGGTGGATGAAGATTATAAAAGATATTATCCTTATGGTGAACTGGCATCCAAGGTGTTGGGATTTACCGGAGGAGATAATCAGGGAATTCTGGGACTGGAGGTAAAGTATGAAGAAGAGCTTCAGGGAGAAAAAGGAGTGATTCTTACCTCGACAGATGCCAGGGGCATAGAAATAGAGACGAAGGGTGAAAGCAGGGTAGAACCTGTAAGCGGAAATAATCTGGTCATCAGTCTTGACTATAACATTCAGAAATATGCCATGCAGCTTGCAGAGGCCGCCATGGAAACGAAGCAGGCAGAAAGGGTTTCCATAATTGTCATGAATCCCGAAAATGGAGAAATCTATTGCATGGTGGATATTCCTGAATTTGATTTGAATGCACCTTATGATTTGACACAGATTACAGAAGAGGGTGTTACTACGGCAGATACAGAAGAAAAAAAGCAGGAGCTGTTAAACAGTATGTGGAGAAACGGCTGTATCAATGATACCTATGAACCCGGTTCTACGTTTAAAATCATTACTGCCGCCGCCGCGTTGGAAGAAAATGTGGTATCTTTGGAACAACGTTTTTTCTGTCCCGGATATATTATGGTGGAAGACCGCAGGATAAGGTGTCACAAATATGGTGGTCATGGATCCGTAAATTTTGTGGAAGCCATTCAGGGCTCCTGTAACCCTACCTTTATTTCACTTGGCTTAACACTGGGAACAGACCGGTATTATGAATATTTTTCGAAATTTGGTTTATTAAATAAAACCGGCATAGATTTACCGGGAGAAGCAGGAACCATCATGCACCAGAAAGAAAATATGGGTCCGGTAGAGCTGGCAACAGTGGCATTCGGGCAGTCCTTTCAGATTACACCCATTCAGATGATAACTACAGTTTCATCCCTTATAAATGGGGGAAAACGGATAACGCCCCACCTGGCAGTGCGGATTGAGAATGAGAAAAAAGAAGCTGTTAAAAATTATGAATATAAAGAGGGAAAACGGCTGATAAAAGAAGAAACCAGTGAAACCCTGCAATACCTGCTGGAAAAAGTAGTGGATGGAGGCACCGGGGCAAATGGTTATGTGGAAGGCTACCGGGTAGGCGGAAAAACCGCAACCAGTCAGACCATTCCCAGAAACAGTGGTAAATATATTGCCTCCTACATAGGATTTGCACCTGCCGATGACCCACAGGTGATTGCACTGGCGATTGTACATAACCCGCAGGGCGTTTATTATGGAGGACAGGTAGCGGCACCCATTATACGCCAGCTTTTTGAAAATATTCTTCCTTATTTAGAGGGAATGTGATATAACAGAAGATAGGATAAAAAGAAAATGGGGTAGTTTTTGATTTTGACTTCATTTTACCAAAAAGAATATAATTTAAAAGATGCAATAGGAGGCAGATTATGAATGTTACGTTTGTGATGCCGGTTTTGATTTCGTTTGTTATCAGTGCTTTGTCAGGTCCGGTAATTATACCTTATTTAAGAAAACTGAAAGTTGGTCAGACAACAAGAGATGACGGACCCAAAACACATCTGAAAAAAAATGGAACCCCTACCATGGGAGGAATTATGATTCTTCTTTCCGTAGTCATTACCTCTCTGATTTATATGAAAGATTATCCGAAAATCCTGCCTGTTTTATTTTTGACCCTGGGCTTTGGGATTATCGGGTTTATTGATGATTATATTAAGGTTGTGCTGAAACGCTCCATGGGACTAAGGGCGTGGCAGAAAATGCTTTTGCAGATAGTGGTGACCGGATTGTTTGCTTATTATCTGGTGATGTTCCATGAAGAAATGTTACTTATGAAGATTCCGTTTGTAAGCGGCAAATTACTGGACTTAGGCATTCTTTCCATTCCTGCGGTATTTATCGTTGTCATAGGAACGGTGAATGGTACGAATTTTACCGATGGACTGGATGGGCTTGCCAGCAGTGTGACGGTAATCGTGGCAACCTTCTTTTCCGTGATTGCCATCGGAACAAAAAGCGGGATTGAACCCATAACCTGTGCAGTAGTGGGAGCACTGCTTGGATTTTTATTGTTTAATGTATATCCGGCCAGTGTCTTTATGGGAGATACCGGATCCCTGGCACTGGGAGGATTTGTGGCAGGAACGGCATACATGTTACAGATGCCGTTATTTATCGTGATTGTAGGAGCAATTTATCTGATTGAAGTATTGTCCGTGATATTACAGGTAAGTTATTTTAAGCTTACAAAGGGAAAACGGATTTTTAAAATGGCACCCATTCATCATCACTTTGAACTTTGCGGATGGTCTGAAACCAGGGTGGTTGCCGTATTTTCCATTGTAACAGCCCTTTTGTGTCTGGTGGCACTTATGGCAATTTAAAAAAAGAAAAGCGGGAGGAAAGGTATGGACTGGATAGGAAAAAAAATACTTGTTGTGGGCTGCGGAATCAGCGGTATCGGTTCTGCAAAGCTTTTGGAGCAGGTAGGTGCAAAGCCTTTTTTATTTGACGGGAATACAAAGCTGGATAAGCTTTCCGTAAAGGAAAAATTTCAAAAAGAAACAAAAACAGAGATTTTTCTGGGTAGTCTGCCATCGGAAATAGAAGAGAAAATAGAAATGGTTGTATTAAGTCCCGGAGTTCCTTCGGACAATGCCTTTGTAAATCATTTTCGTGAAAAAGAAATTCCCATAATCGGGGAAATTGAACTGGCATATCTGTGTGCCAGGGGCAATGTTCTTGCCATTACGGGTACCAACGGCAAGACCACAACAACTGCACTGGTGGGAAAAATTGTGGAAGAATATTTTTCTTCCTCTTATGTGGTTGGAAATATAGGAAATCCTTATACGGAAGTGGCACTTCAGACTATTAAGGATTCGGTGACAGTGGCAGAAATCAGTAGTTTTCAGTTAGAAACCATAGATAAGTTCCATCCGAAGGTGTCGGCAATTTTAAATATAACACCGGATCACCTGGACCGTCACCACACCATGGAAAATTATGCCAAAACAAAATTTGACATTACAAAAAACCAGACGAAAGAGGACATTTGTGTTTTAAATTATGAAGACCCCTATACCAGGGAATTTTCTGATAAATGTCCGGCAGAGGTGGTGTATTTTTCTTCGGCACAAAGACTTTCTGATGGATATTTTCTGGATGGGGAGGACATAAAATTTGCCTCCGGCGGACAGGAGGTTACCCTGATGAAGACCGGGGAAATGAAGCTTTTGGGAATCCATAATGTGGAAAATGTTATGGCTGCCATTGCCATTGCAGAAGGTTTTCAGATTCCAAGAAAGCATATTTTAAAAGTGGTAAAAAGTTTTCCGGCGGTAGAGCATAGAATAGAATATGTGACCAGTATCAACGGAGTGGATTATTATAACGATTCTAAAGGAACCAATCCTGATGCCGCCATCAAGGCGGTGCAGGCGATGAACCGGCCGACAGTGGTCATCGGCGGAGGATTTGACAAAAACAGTCAATATGATGAATGGATAGAAAGCTTTGGACAGAAAGTAAAATATCTGATTCTCTTAGGACAGACAAAGGATAAAATTGCAGCCTGTGCCAGGGAACATGGGTTTCATAATGTATGTCTGACAGACACCATGGAAGAGGCAGTAAAGAAGGCATATAGTATTGCACAGGAAAACGATGCCGTACTGCTGTCACCTGCCTGTGCCAGCTGGGGGATGTTTCCGAATTATGAAGTAAGGGGAAGAATATTTAAAGAATTAGTTCATAAATTAAAGGAGTCTTAAGTGAGAAGAAATATCAGAAGTATAAAATCAGGAAAAAAAGAGGAATATTTCTTTGACTATAGCTTATTGCTGGTGGTTTTATTTTTAATCGGCTTCGGTCTTATCATGGTGTATTCGTCAAGCTCTTATAATGCTTCCACCTCGGCATCATTCAACTATGATGCTGCGTATTTCTTAAAAAAACAGGCTTTTGCCAGCGGACTTGGAATTATAGCCATGTTTGTGGTTGCTTTTATTCCGTATCGTTTCTGGGAAAGATTTGCAACCCTGGGGTATCTTGTATCGGCAGTTTTAATTGCCCTGGTTCTGACACCCCTGGGAATTGAAGCCAATGGAGCCAAACGATGGCTGAATCTGGGAATTTCTGTCCAGCCTGCGGAAATTGCAAAGCTTGCCATGATTTTGTTTCTGGCAAGTCTGATATGTAAGATGGGAAAAACCATAAGAACCGCAAAGGGATTCTGGACAGTAGCGGCGGTTCCGGTGCCTATTTGTCTGATGGTCTGGAAAATTACCAATAACATGAGCTCTGCCATTATTATTTTTGGAATTGCATTTTTAATGCTGTTTGTTGCCAGCCCTGAATATAAGAAATTTTTTCTCATGGGAGGCATTGTGATTGCAGTGGCAGCAGTTCTGGTTATCGGTCTTACCACGATGGATGTAGAAGCACTGCAGGAAAAAGGATTTCGTAGTGCCCGTATTCTTGCATGGTTAAGTCCCGAAGATTATGCATCTGATACCGGATTTCAGACCTTACAGTCTTTATATGCCATCGGTTCGGGAGGTCTTTTCGGAAAAGGCATCGGACAGAGTATGCAGAAGCTTGGATATCTTCCAGAGGTGCAAAACGATATGATTTTTGCACTGATTTGTGAAGAACTTGGTATTTTTGGCGGAATTTGTGTTATCATGCTGTTTGCCCTTCTGATTTGGCGGTGTATGGTGATTGCCAGCAATGCATCGGATTTGTTTGGTGCATTGTTAGTCGTCGGGGTACTGGGGCATATTGCGATTCAGGTTATTCTGAATATCGCAGTAGTTACGAATACCATTCCCAATACCGGAATTTCCCTGCCCTTTATCAGTTA
>CAZDAT010000141.1:0-5031 GCA_964503695.1 uncultured Lachnospiraceae bacterium | reverse complement strand
GTGCAGATATCATTGAATGGGCGGCAGCACAGACCTGGTGCAACGGAAAAATCGGTATGAGTGGCAATTCATGGCTTGCCATTTCCCAATGGTTTACCGCGGCACAAAAGCCCAGGCATCTGGCAGCGATTGCCCCATGGGAAGGCTTGTCAGACTGTCATCGTGAAATTGCTACCCGTGGTGGTGTAATGATGCCTGAATTTGTCAAAATGCTTTCCGATTCTTTTGCCTCCACAGAAAATGGCGGCATTGAAGATGTCATTACAATGATGAACAGACAATCTGTTACCAATCAATGGTGGGAAGATAAAGAAGCGGATTTGGAAGCAATTGAGATTCCGGCATATATCGTTGCCAGCTATACCAATCCCATTCACACCTATGGAACTTTAGAGGGGTATCGCCGGATTTCGTCAAAAGAAAAATGGCTGCGTATCCATAACACCGGAGAATGGGATGACTATTACAACAGGGAACACACCGAAGAACTGAAAAAATTCTTTGACCATTATCTGAAAAGCGAAGAAAACGGATGGGAAAATACCCCAAAAGTACGCTTAAGTGTCTTAAATCCCGGTGGTAAAGATATTGTTAATCGTGTCGAAAATGATTTTCCGATTCCGCGTACACAATATAAAAAATTATATCTTGATGCAACACAAAATACTCTTTTGGAATCTCCGGTTTCAAATGAAAGTTATGCAGAATATGATTCTGACCATAAAAAAAGTAATGTACGTTTTCAGATGAAAATGACAGAAAACACTGAAATAACAGGCTACATGAAACTGCGGCTCTGGGTATCGGCTCCTGACCATGATGATATGGACTTATTCGTTTCCCTTGAAAAACGCCGCCCCAATGGTTTACCATACAAATTTTCTTTAGGTCCCGGAATGGATATGTCTGCAAAAGGCTATATCCGGGTTTCCATGAGAGCATTAGATGAAGAAAAAAGTACCGAAGAAAATCCCAGACAGTCTATGAAAACAGAACAAAAACTGACTGCCGGAGAAATCGTTCCTGTGGATATTCTTATCTGGCCCATGGGATTGAAATTCAAAAAAAATGATATCCTGTATGTAACGGTTTCACCTTATAAAACTAAAAAAATGTGGACAGGTCCGTTTAAACTAAAAATGGCAAAAATCACATTACCCAAAGAAGGATTTACTTATTTCCCAAAAGAAAAACCAGAAATGTATACCATTGGCGGTTCTTATATGTTTGCAGGTTCCAGGGTTGATACCGCAGATATGCCAAAAGACCATAACAAAGGCAGACACCGTATTTATACTGGCGGAAAATATGACAGTTTTTTATATGTACCAATAATACCTGAGAAAAAGGAATTGTCACATTAAGAGTTTATAGTGGATGGCATCAGATTTAAAGATACTGACAAAGCTCTACAAATGTATTGACTTAGTAGTATCTATTTGCTATTCTATCTATAACTAAACACTAATACGTCTAAAAATGCAGGAGGTATCATATATGGCAAGTACGATTCAAGTTCGGGTAGATGATGAATTCAAAAGATGATATAAAATTAAAGGATTTATAAAAATTAAGAACGCCGAAAATCCCAATGGTTTCCGGTGTTCTTATATCTTTACATAATTTTCTTTAAAATACATCTTGAAATAAATAAACAAACTGCAAACATTGCAAGAATACCTAATATCGTCTTCATGACAATCACATTCATCGCACCTGCGAATAAAAGTGCAATGTAAAGTAAAATGAACATTGCATAACCAGTATACGACCAGCTTTTGAGCCCAATCATACGGTTCCTTTCATCAGATTCATAAATTTCACGACGTTTTAAAGCATCCTTATTTTTTAACAGCCGAACATTTTTAATAATAGTTATGATACTGGCAGCAATGATACCGCTTCCGATTCCGGTATAAAATCCGGAAGAGAACTCAGTATTACCGGATGCCAGAGGTATGCAGATGCCAACATAAAGGGAAATGATTCCTAAAATGATAAGCAATGCACAGTACATAATACGAAGTTTAATTTTCTGAGTAATGTCTTTTCCTGCTTTTGATTCATTTAATAACATATGATTCCTCCTCATCAAATAGAAAAATTTCTTCAATGGACTTTCCAAAATAAACGGCAATCGCATGAGCCAGAATAAGTGATGCATTATATTTTCCGTTTTCCAATGAAATAATGGTTTGTCTGGTAACGTTTACGGCATTTGCCAATTCTTCTTGGGAAATGCGGTGTTCTTTTCGTAATTCTTTTATGAGATTTTTCACTGTTCACCTCCTGTATGTAAAATGCACTTTACATTTTAAGTATAGTTTGCTTTACATAAAATGTCAAGTTTATTTTACATATCTTTCCAATATTTACATTGTTATATGTACACCACCTGCTCTGCCGCCCAGTACATTTTTTCCCTTCAAATCCGCAAAGGTAAAATCTTCATCCGGTTCTCTTCCCACTACAAAGTTTCCTGCCCGCTGGGTAAGCTGTGCAAAGTTTACGGCGTAGTCTTCCATACCGCCCTGATAGGTATAAATGGTGGATTCCGGTCCCATAAATCCGATGTCTGCTTCTCCGGAAAGCAGGGCTGTCATGGTCTTATCTGCACCAAATCCGGTTACCAGGGTCACATCCAGTCCCTCTTCCCTGAAATATCCGTTTTCAAAAGCAACATACATAGGTGCATAAAATACGGAATGGGCCACCTCATTTAAGGTTACTTTTGTTCCTGTACCTTCTGCATTTGTACAGCCTGCTGTCATGGTAACAAGCATTGTGATGAGCATAAAAAATACCATCAGTTTTTTCTTCATAAATTCCTCCTAAAAAATGCTGATGGTATATCATACGTAATTTTCTTAGTTTTGTGCCGTTCCTGTTATCAGTTTTCCCGAAACTGCCGTGCAGTAAAGCAGTTCCCTTTTGCCTCTTAATCTATTTGTGATTTTCATTTTCCTTACAACATCCGTCAACCAGCTTTTCTATCATCAGTTTTTTTACAAACACGTCAAAAGAAAGCAGACAGATAAAAGAAAATATCTTTAAAAATTCCTGGCTTTCCTCCGGGGCATCCTCAAAAGTCCCTTCTGCAATTTGAAATTTCTCAAGCATATCTTTTCGTAAAACCTCAATCTGATGCTCTTCCAACTGAAAGACCTCCATATAAATATCTTCCAGACCAAAATCCCCTTCACTTTCAAACCAGTTTTTGGTTATTTTCCCAAGCAGTTCCCCGGTATCTTCTACGGACAGCACTCCTTTGAAATAATAGATAAACAAAAGCATCAGCATATGGTTTTTGGAATATTTTTTCTTTACCGGAGGCGGAAGAATCTTCGTTTTGACATAATTATTAATCATGGTTTTGGTAAAAATCTTATCTTCCTTAGGATTTCTGGTCAAATGAAGCATTCTTTCATTAATGAAGCCCAGCACCTGGTCCATATACAAATCTATGTTCGGAATTTCTCCCGGCTTAACATATGTCAGCTGGTCAACGGTCTTTTTTAATTCCTCCAGCAAATCCCGCATACTTTCGCTCATTTCCTCTTCTATCTTCTTCTCCATCTTTCTTTCCTCTTTGAAACTTTATTCTAACATATTTTTTCACCTGCAATATATAGTATCAAAAACCACATGGAATGTCATTTCTTTTTTTCTTCTTTACTTTAAAACTTTAGTATGATAAACTTAAAGCAGTGTATCAGATAAAACAGCAAAAACAAACTTAGATAAATTGGAGGGATTTTCGTGAATAAAAAAATAAAAACTGAAGCCGTAGATTATTTATTTGATGCAATTTTACAATTAAAGGACAGAAATGAATGTTACAATTTCTTTGAAGATTTATGTACCGTCAATGAACTTCTTTCCCTTTCCCAGCGTTTTGAAGTTGCCTCCATGTTAAAGGAACACAAAACATATCTGGAAATTGCAGAAAAAACAGGGGCTTCTACTGCTACCATCAGTCGTGTAAACCGTTCTTTAAATTATGGCAATGACGGATATGAACTGATTTTTGACCGTTTAAGTCAAAATAAAGAAACAACACCTTGATTAACCAAAAACAGCATTATGTACAAACAGACCTGCTTTCGATTCAAAGTCGTTTTTGTACCTAATGCTGTTTTATTTTAGAAAGTAACCTTTAACAGTTCTCCGTCTTGTTATAACAAAGCACCTTAAACCATTGCATTTTACTCTCTTATTCTGCTCTTTCATATTTTACAAAGTGATAGGTGGTATCAAAGTAGCTTTGTTCATCACTTTCTGCCGTTATTTTCCACGCCTTGTCTTCATCCAGGTTCGGGAAGAAGGTGTCTGCTTCATAGGCTCTGTCAATTTTTGTGACATGGGCGGTGTTGCAGTAGGGAAGCATCTGGCGATACACCGTTTCACCTCCGATAATATAAATGTCTTCCTGTGCATACTGTTTTAATTCTTCCAGTAATTCTTCTATGGAATGTACTACCACTGCATCTTTTACCTGATAGTCTCTCTTAGAAGACAGTATGATATTGGTTCTGTTTTTTAACGGCTGCCCTCCGGGAAACGTCTCCAGGGTCTTTCTTCCCAGGACTACCACTTTGCCTGTGGTTTCCTGTCTGAACATTTTCATGTCCGCGGGAATCCGGATAAGCAGTTCGTTATTATGTCCGATTGCCCAGTTTTCATCTGCGGCTACAATTATATTCATTTGCATTTCCTCCAATTTCAGATGGCAACGGGAATATTTTTTATCTGCTCTCCCGTAATGTAATTTTCCACGAAAACGTCATCCTTCGTAAACTGATAAAAATCTTTAATCTCCGGATTTAAGCGAAATTCCGGGGCTTCGTAGGTAGGTCTTTTTATCAGTTCCTTTACCAGCGGAATATGTCTGTCATAAATATGGGCATCGGCAATTACGTGTACCAGTTCGCCCACTTTCATGTCACATACCTGTGCCAGCATATGCATCAGCACCGCATACTGTGCCACATTCCAGTTGTTTGCAGTTAAAATATCCTGGGAACGCTGGTT
>CAZDAT010000140.1:0-5066 GCA_964503695.1 uncultured Lachnospiraceae bacterium | reverse complement strand
ACCGTATTTTTGCACAAAATTTATAATTTTGTAAAAAACACCTAAATTATATCCCATCTTTTTCAGCATATTTCCTATATTCTTTGAAGCTGCTGCAACAGTGCAAAAAACAGAAAAAGAAACCTTTTCCGAAAGATCCTGCCCTCTTTTCAATGACATTTTCTTTGGAAAAGGTTCTTTTTACTTATGAGCTTATTTTTATTTCATAAGATTATTTTACGCTTAATACAGCAATATCTGTCTGTACACTATTTCCCTGTGCATCTGTGATCACACAATATACCTGCTGGCCATCACGCCATTTGGACACTTCGATCGCATACTCGTTGCTGTTTGCAAACTCAGCGTTGGATTCATAGAATTTCACATTACCCGGATTCTTATAATACCATTTATAAGTAAGTCCTTCACCTGTTGCTTCTACTGTTACCACAGCTTTTTTACCTACAGAATCTACAGATACATCTTTTGGCTGTTTTACGATCACGATAGAGCCTGTTTCAATTTTCATTGTTAATGTAACTGTATCTGTCTGTACACTATTTCCCTGTGCATCTGTGATCACACAGTATACCTGCTGACCATCTCTCCATGCATACATCGGAATCGTATAAGATGCTCCACCGTCTGTCAGGAACTGATCTCCTGATTCATAGAATTTTTTATTGCCAGAATTCTTATAATACCACTTATAAGTAAGTCCTTCGCCTTTTACTTCCACTGTTACAGCTGCATTTTCGCCTTTAAGAGCAGACGTATTAACCGGCTGTTTGACGATTTCAAGTTTTTCTACAGGTTTTTCACCTTTCATTACAGTTACTTTTACGGTTACCGTAAGTTCTTTATCGCTCTTAACGCCTTCAATTCCGGAAATATCAGCTGTACCTTTGATCGTATAAGTACCTTCTGCTGCTTCATATCCCTCAGCGTTCCATTTAACTGGTGCCATGACTTTTTCACCATTGTCCAGATAAAGGGCAACTTTTTCTGCTAATCCAAGATCTGCAAATCCGACGTTTTCGTATACTGTTACATCTTTTAATCTGCCAACCTGTACTACATTCTTTGTTGTTTTTACGCCAGCAAACGGAAGAACTTTTCCATCATTGATCGTACTGCATGTAAAGTCTTCAAATGTAATCGTTGCACCTGTACCGCCGCATGCATATACACCGATCTTAAGCTGATCAGAAGTACCTACTACATCATTTGTAATCGTACCTGTCTTTGTCCATGTTTCATGATCATAGCTATAATATCCGGTAAATGTATTTCCTTCTTTTACGATCTTCAGCCATGCTTCAGCTTCCGGATCTTCATCAAGAACAACTGGTTCCAGATACTGATTCAGATAAGAGAACATACCAAAGTGATTTCTGGAAGACGTTCCATTATTCAGACCGCCGTGATAACGTCTTACTGTAGATACGGAATTCGTAGCATCATGCCAGATCACCAAACCGGCTTTCTGATAATTGTTTTCCATTTTTCCCTGTAATTTTACAGTTAATTCAAAATCACCTTCCGGAGCATCACGTAAGATCAGGTTCTTTGCTGATCCGTTATAGTCCACATCACCGCTGACTGTCTTTAATGTAATCTTGTTTGGATTGCTTGTGTCTAATGCAGGCTGATCTGAAGCGGTCGTAGACATGTTCTGAATTGTCCAGTCTTCTGTCAATGTATAATTTTCACCCGGCACACGAACTACACAAGTTGCTGTGATTGTCGGATTGATTTCTGACATCGCTGTGATCACAGTCGTTCCAACATTAACTGCTGTTACTTTATTTTTAGACATAGATGCTACAGAACTGTCTTCTACTGTCCAGATAATTCCTGTATCTTCAAATTCTTCCGGAAGAATTGCATAATCAATTTCAAGGCTTTCTCCTACTTCAAGAACGATTTCATCCGGAAGCTGAATCTGGTTTACGGTACTTCCTTCTACCAGAGGAATGAGTTTCAATGTACATCCGCCAATTTTTTTCATTGGAATGGTTAATGTATCTTCATTTGTTACGATCTGATATTCTACAACTACATCACTGTCTGTTGCACCATCTTTATAAATAACTGCACAGTAATCTGTATCTTCCTCTAAGAAATCCAGAGGGAAAACTGCATCACGTGCTTTGTCATTAGAGTTGATCGATGCTGCATACCACAAATCACCACTGCGGCGTGCAAGTGTTGCATATTCACTTGGATAACCATCAATGTAATGAATTTCATCCCATGAAGCCGGAAGTCCCTTTAACAGAGATACGACATTACTTGCTTTTACTTCTTCTGCTGAACTTGCTACACACGGCATTCCGCTTTCAAACATAACAAAGAGTGCTGCCATACGGCTTGATGTTCCGCCGCTTGGAGTAATACGCGGTGTAATATCCATGGAACCTACGACGTTACGGATAAATGGCCAGAATGTACTCTGATAAGCATTTACAGCACCAAATTCCTGACCGGAAACAGCTTCACGGTTGATCACGTTTGGATAAGTACGGGATTCACCGGTCGGTTTATTTGCACCATGTGCATTAACGATCAGACCATATTTTGCACATTCTTCATAAATATCTTTATAAAGCTGAATCGTATCCTGATCATCAATATCGAAAAAGTCTACCTTAATGCCGGCAATTCCTTTTTCTGCATATTCTTTCAGAACTTCACGTTCTTCCGGAGTATCAAGGTCATGTGCAAGGATCCATGCGATCAGTTCTACATCACGGTCAGCAGCGTATTCTACCATATCATCAAACCAGTCATAGTAGCCATCATAACGCTTTCCTGCAACCTGTGATACCGGCTGCCAGCCTTCATCCATGATATAATAACTCCAGCCCATTTCATAAGCCAGATCCACATATTTACGAACAACTTCTTCTTCTTTCTGTCCTGATAAACCTTCGCTTAACCATGTCCAAGAAGTCACACCCGGATCTACCCAGCTAAAGTCCATATCAAGATATGGATCATCACTTACATCTGTTACCATTGTACTTTCTACAACATCACCCAGATCTCCTGTGATCGCAAGACGCCATGGTGTTTCAAACGGATAAGTTGTCTGCACTTCTGCATGTCCAGTCCAGTATTCCTGCTGATCCGGAATCGTAACTTTCAGAGCCGTATCATCTTCTGATACCGGTTCTACATAGGAACCAACATAAGCATCATCATAGAGATTTGCTTCTGTAATAAGTGTCCAAAGTCCGTCTTCTGATTCTGCAAGGAACGGCATGCTGACATAAATTTCCTGAATATTATCGTGGCTTTCTTCATGTGCTGTCAGATGCTCATAAACATCTTCAAGCATTACTCTTTCGAAAGCTCCTTCATGATTAAATTTATGGTCAAAACGATCCGCATTATCCATCATGAACAATTCTGTTCCTTCCGGAAGTGCATAGGTACCATTTTCGCCATATACACTCAGATCTCCTGAAGAACCATCTGTTTTATTCACAGCATAACGATATGCATAACCATCTTCCTGTGCTCTCATATATAATGTCATTTCTGCATCACCTTTTCCAAAGGTAAGAGAAAGTTCATTGTAATGATTTTCAATTTCAGATGCTTTTCCTGAAATCATCGTATAAGTTGTATCAACTTCTTCTAAACTGCTGGTTTTCCAAAGCAGCCCGCCTGTAAAATCAGCCAAATCTGTATTGATTCCTAAAGTGGAATCATTTACGATCACTTTTCCTTCTTTTTTAGCTGAATAATGAAGTTCATTTCCTTCTACAAGCGTGAGTGTAACAACAACGTTACCATCTGGGGATTTCACTTCCCATGCACGTTCTCCTGAACCATTATCTACAGTGATCATATTGGTAGCTGTACGTGTAATACCATCTAATGTAACAGAAACGGTAATATTTGCTGTACCACGACCTTTTAATGTCAAAGCACCTGTCGCTGCATCTACATCAAGTACTTCTTTATTATCTGTACTGAAAACGATTTCTGCATTTTCGAGATCAGCCGTTTTACCGTCTGTAAGAACTCCTGTTACTTTTGCTGTTGCTGCCGGATCATCTGCTGTAAGAAATCCCGGTGTTTCAAGCGATATACGGCGAAGTGTTCCTTCTGCTGCCGGATCTACCGTTACAGCCGGCATTGCCCATACACTGTGATCGTAACTATTTCCGTCACCGCCATCATTTGTGATCAGGATCAGCTGTTTTGTTCCTTCCGGAATTGCAACATTTACTTCCGCTGTTTCTCCGCCCTTCAGACAATCTTTTTCCCAAAGGATTTCCTTGTCTGCCATAACGATAAATCCACAGGAAGCACCGCCTCTGTCATTATGGATTCCTGCGATCGCAGAGAAATTAGTTACACCCATATTTTCGATATCAAATACGATCTGAGAGGCTGCATGTGCTGCAAAACCATAATCATAGCGTTTTCCACCGGTCATAATATAATCTCCGCCATCCGGCAATCCGGTATTCGGATTGATTACACCGGTATTTACTCCCAGCTCTCCCCATCCTGTACCTACTGTTACAAGATTGCTCTTATACCATGGTTCAGATGTTAAATACTGTAATCCTGCTTCATTCTGTACGTCTGTACTTTTTGGATTCACTACATACACTGCACTTTCATCAGCGTCTTCTGCACGATCTGTTTCTGTTGTTTCTGCTGCCGGCACTGTTGTCTCTGCTGCATCAACGACGATCGGACCATACCCCTGAAAAGATCCAAGTGTCATCACTGAAGCAAGAAGCCATGCCGCAAGTTTTTTTGTTTTCATCTTTTTCCCCCTTATTTTTATACAAATTTTTATGTTTCTCTTTGTACTGTCTTTTCTGATCCCTCCTTTTCCAAATGACTCCATAAAATTTGCTGCTTCTTCTCAAGAAACATTGTACATTTCATATGACTTTATAAATATGTACATCATTTTTTTGTTTATTATAGCTAATTCAATTTGACTTTGAAATGCAAATTTCTTCACAAAATATATAATTTTATTCTCTTTTACAATCTGTCTTTTGCAATCTTTGTGTTATATTTTGACAATCCCCTGATGTTCCATTATAATA
>CAZDAT010000139.1:0-5068 GCA_964503695.1 uncultured Lachnospiraceae bacterium | reverse complement strand
ATGGATGCGGATAAAAGGGAAATGGGAATAACAGGAGAAAGTATTTGCAGTAAAGCAGATAATTTGTTATGCTGAAAAGAAAAAATATATGGGGAAAAAGATGCAGTTTAACAGTATAGAATTTTACATATTTTTAGGCTTGTGTATGTTGGTTTATTATATGACAGAACCGAAGAAGCATAAGTGGCTGCTTTTAATATTCAGTCTGATTTTTTATAGTTGTTTTTCATGGAAAGGTTTTATGGGACTGCTTTTGGTTGCAGTTTTTTCATGGTGCGGAGAAAGGGTTCTTGAAAAGCGGCGGGAAAAAATCGTTTTGTTTGTTTTTACTTTGGGGACTTTAATTCCTCTTTTGGGGCTGAAGTATTTAAATATTTATCCACAGGCGGTTCTGCCCATTGGTATTTCATTTTTTACCCTGCAGGCAGTCGGGGCCATGGCAGATGTATATCAAAAGAAGGGGAAAGCAAGCGGTTTTTGGGAACATATCCTGTATTTGTCTTTTTTTCCAACAGTGGTGTCCGGACCGATTGTACGAAAGAATGATTTTTTAAAACAAATAGATGAAACCGGGGGTTTTGAGTATGAAGATGTAAGATGTGGTGCCTATCGGATAGCAACAGGCTTTGTTGAGAAGTTTTTTCTGGCAGACCAGCTGGGAAAACTGGTAACCTACGTGTATGGAAATACGGCAGATGTAAGCGGAAGCCAGATTGCGGCAGCTACGGTTCTTTATGGATTTCAGTTGTATTATGATTTTGCAGGGTACAGCCATATGGCAATCGGTTTTGCAAAATGCTTCGGCATTACCATAATGGAAAATTTTGAACGCCCGTATTTTTCTGTTTCCATTAAGGAATTTTGGAGAAGATGGCATATCAGCCTGTCTTCGTGGCTGCGGGATTATGTATACATCCCCCTGGGAGGAAGCCGTAAGGGAAAGCTGAGAAAATATGCTAATCTTGTGGTGACTTTTCTTGTCAGCGGCATCTGGCATGGGGTGGGTGTAAATTACCTGTTCTGGGGATTTTTACATGGCATCTATCAGGTGGCGGAGGATTTGTTTTCTAAAATTAAAAGAGGAAAACTGGCAGAAAAAAAGACAAAAACAGGAGCATTTTTTACAAGGTTTTTTCATATGCTGTTAGTTTTTATTCTGGTGGACTTTGCGTGGCTGTTTTTCAGAGCCCCGGATATGGCAGCGGCCATGGAGATGATTCGAAAGATAGTTATGGATTTCAGACTCTCAGAGTTATTCGGTGACTGGTGGTTTACTTATGGCTTTGGTAAGATAGAATATCTCATGATGGCGGTGGTAATGCTTGCTGTGCTCGGATTAGAGATTATGGAAGAGAAAAAGCAAAATTTCTGGGAAAAATTACCACAGCAAAAATGGTGGCTACGCTGGAGTATCTATACGGGAGTTATGTTTTTTGTGGTATTGACTTTTTTACGTATCATGGGAAGTGATGCAGGTGGATTTTTATATCAGAATTTTTGAAAAACAGCGAGAAAACAATAGATTGGTAAAAATGAAAAATAAAGTGGAAAGAAAAGTAATATGAGAAAATTTGTAAAAAAAACAGCCTGTATTCTTCTCATTGCTTTGGGGTTATTGGCAGGAATATCTGTGCTGTCTGTGGTGCCGGTATTTACACCGCTGATAGATATGATAACTGCGTCGGTCACTTATGAAGGACTGGGAAAAGAGGAGACCCTGTGGCTTTGGGACAGCATTGGAGCAGGTGATGGTACGACAAAGCTGATTCTGGGAGACAGTGTGGCAAATCAGTTATATAGTTACCGGGACAATGAAAGCTATAGCGTAAAAACCGGAAATATGGCAATGACACTGATATGGCAGTATTTGTATGCCGAAAAATATCTGGACACGCATCCTGAGGCAACGGATATCTACCTGTGTATCGTACCGGATATGCTGGAACGCAGCTTTGAGAGTAAACGAAGTTATAATTATCTGGTAATTCCTTTGAATATCTGTGGGAAAACAGAGGTTCTGGAAGAAGAACAAAAAGAGCTTCTGGAAAAGATGTATGGTGCTTTCTTTATGAAGCCGCAGGTAATATCATACGTTGCAGGTTCGGGATTTAATACAAAATTCTATGTGAATGCACTGGAAAAGTATTATGAAGTGTTTCCGGGGCGAAAAGAAGTCCTGGAAAAAAGCAGGCATCCCGACATGGCGATTGCGGAAACGTATCTTATGAAAATGCAGACTTTATGTGAGCAGAGAAATGTAAATTTTCATCTGCTTCCCAATCCCAAGAAAGATACGGCAGAAAACAGGGAATATCTTGAAAACTTAAAAGAAAAATATGAAGGGTCTCTGCTGTATGATATCAATCCGGAGTTTTTTGAACAGATTGTATTTTATCCGGAGGAGGTTTTTAAAGATGAGCTGCATTTTAAAGACGAATTTCTGGAAGACGGCGGAAAAAACAGTATCATTAAAGTGGTACAGGAAGCTACCGGACAGTTGGAAGGGCTGTTGGAATGAGAAAAGGTAAAATGGTGAAAGAAGGGGACAATAGATGTTGAGTAAAATAAAAAAGATAGAAGCACTGGATATTTTTTTAATAATCAGTTTGGGGATTTCGTTCCTGTTTTTAGTGGGAAATGCTTTCCGGGGGGGGGCAATACTTTAAAGAATTGGTAATGGACAGTACATTTTTGTTTTCGGATTTCTTTTACCATATTGCAGGCAGCTCCAATACATCTGTAATGTATTTTTACGGAGACCCTTATTCGTTCCCGCCTTTCTGTTATCTTATGTATACCATTTTATGGAGTCTGAATCCGTATAAAGATGGGGAAAGTATTTTGGAGTGGAGAAATTACAGGGATTATGACAATATGCTGGTGGTTTTTGTAATGTATAACATTATCTGCATTATTCTTCTTTTATATTGTCTGAAGCAGTATTTTGCAAAAAACGGATTCAAATATGATGTATTACTGCCGGTGGCACTGGTAGTATCTTATCCTTTGATGTGTACTTCCATCCAGCGGGGAAATGTGTGTCTTTTAGTTGCAGTTTTATTTAGTCTTGCATGGCTGTGGATGGATAGTGAAAGTAAATGGAAGAGGGAAGCTTCACTAATCTTATTTGCCTGCTGTGCGGGTTTTAAGCTTTATCTGGCTGTATTTGGACTTGTTTTTCTTAAGAGAAAAAGGTGGAAGGAAGCAGGAAGGCTGATAATATACGGGATTCTTGCAGTGTTTGCTCCTTTTTTGCTGATTGGAGGCTGGGAGGGTGCGAAGGCTCTCTTTAAAACATTGACAGGCTTTGCAACTTATATAGACCCGGACCGGACAAATACGGTATGCGGTATGGGCAAATGGCTTGGAATGAAATTAAATATGACGGAAATGACGGCGGAAGCTTTTAGAGTCTGGTTAAACTATCTTTTCTTTGCAGGGATGATTTGTATGTTTTTCATGGCCAGGAAAAAATGGCAGGAAGCTTTGTTCCTGACGGCAATTCTGGTACATTTTATTCCCTCCAATTATGAATATACTTCCTGTTATTACCTTGTGGTGCTGGCATTATTTTTTAAAGAAAATTCCGGCGGACTTTGGAATAAAGAAATAGGGAACCGGGTATATCTTATAGGACATAGTCTGGGGTTTGCCCTGCTGTTTTCAGCTGATTTTTTGATGTTGTATTATCGATATGGGCTGATTTCGGGAATGTTTATGGTGATGTATGTTATGATTTTGGTGAATGCAGTCAATGTGGTATGGAATACAGTAAAAAAGCGGGGCTGCTGCGTATTTTGCAAAAAAATCCCTTGACAGTTATAAAATCCTGTGGTACTGTAACAAAGGTCGTTATGACCATGCCGAAGACAGTAGGTACATCTTTAGATGTGTAAGTATCATCGCCTACCGAGGGATAGATAAGTATTGACTTTATGCCTTCCTGTCTTCAGGGAGGTTTTTGTTTTCAATAAAAACTCCTATCGGCAAGAAATACTATAAGGAGGTAATAAACATGGCAAAAGTGGAATTGAAACAGCCTATAGTAGCAGAGATTTCCGAAGCAATCAAGGATGCACAGTCTGTTGTATTAGTTGACTATCGTGGACTTACAGTAGAACAGGACACAGCTCTTCGTAAACAGCTTCGTGAAGCAGGCGTTACTTACAAGGTTTACAAGAACACAATGATGAACTTCGCGTTCAAGGGAACAGATTTCGAAGCACTTGCTCCTTACCTTGAAGGTCCGAGTGCAGTAGCTATTTCTACAACAGATGCAACAGCACCTGCAAGAATTTTGGCTAAATTTGCAAAAGATGCAAAAGAACTGGAAATCAAAGCCGGTGTAGTAGAAGGAATTGCATACGATGCAGCAGGTATGCAGAACATTGCACAGATTCCTTCCAGAGAGGAACTTATTTCCAAATTACTTGGAAGCTTACAGTCTCCTATCACCAACTTTGCTCGTGTCATGAATCAGTTGGCAGAAAAAGGCGGCGCAGGCGAATGTGTGGCACAGGCAGCTGAAGAGGCACCTGCAGAAACAGCAGAATAAAAATAATTAACAGACAAAACCAAAACGGAGGTAAATTAAAATGGCAAAATTAACAGCTCAGGAATTAATTGATGCAATCAAAGAGTTAACAGTATTAGAATTAAATGATTTAGTAAAAGCTTGTGAAGAAGAATTCGGCGTATCTGCAGCAGCAGGTGTTGTTGTGGCAGCAGCAGGTCCTGCAGAAGCAGCAGAAGAAAAAACAGAATTCGATGTAGAATTAACAGAAGTTGGTCCTAACAAAGTTAAAGTTATCAAAGTTGTACGTGAAGCTACAGGACTTGGCTTAAAAGAAGCTAAAGACTTAGTTGATTCTGCACCTAAGACATTAAAAGAAGGTGCATCTAAAGAAGAAGCAGAAGAAATCAAATCCAAATTAGAAGCAGAAGGTGCAAAAGTTACTTTAAAATAAGTAATGTTAAAAAAAGAGCCGGAGTCCGGCTCTTTTTTGTTTGCCAAAATTTGTAACAGTTCAGCCTTAAAGCAGTTAAAACAGAGAAATTCAAAAAAGTT
>CAZDAT010000138.1:629-5129 GCA_964503695.1 uncultured Lachnospiraceae bacterium | reverse complement strand
GGCAGTGATTAATTATGTACCGGATTTATCTCTGGAAGAAAATGAAGCGGTTATGCTGGAAGAGATTAAAAAGGTAGCGACAGGTCAGGTTACTTACGCGGTAAGAGATACCGAAATTGACGATAAAGTCATTCATGAAGGTGACTTTATGGGAATTGGCGATTCCGGAATCCTTGCAGTAGGAAGAAACCAGAAAGAAGTTACTCTTGCCATGGTAGAGGAAATGATGACGGAGGACAAAGAGTTAATCAGCATTTATTATGGAAAAGATGTAACGGAGGATGAAGCAAGACTTCTTGCAGATGAGATTGAAGAAAAATACCCTGAATGTGATGTGGAATTACAATTCGGAGGTCAGCCTGTATATTATTATATTATTTCAGCAGAATAGGCTGTAAGATTAAAAACAGAGGATGGCATTGTGTACGAAAAGCTGTGTTCCTAAGCTCTAAAGCTGCTTTTATGGTACATAATGCAGTCCTTTTTATTTTGCCTGGGGCAGTTGGAGCTTTGTTTCATGCAGGAAAGAAAAAATAGGCGGTAAAATATGGATTGGAATACAGAACTAACCGGAGTAAAAGGAATTGGTGAAAAAACAGTAAAATTATTTCATAAGCTTGATTTATATACTGTAAGGGATTTACTATATTATTTTCCAAAGGATTATGAAAGGTTTGAAGAACCGGAAAACATTTCGGAGTGTACAGATGGTAAGATTGTCACAATCCGGGCAAAAATTCCCGTTCAGAATGTGGAACTAAAAAAGGCAGGCAGACTGGTACTGTATAAATTTTATCTGACAGAAAAAGAGAGAAGAATCGAGATTGTTTATTATAATATGGCATTCTTAAAAAATGTTCTTTTTCCCGGGCAGGAATACGTGTTTCGCGGGAAACTGGAAGAAAAAAAGGGAAGGCTTATTATGGAACAGCCGAAATACTATAAACCGCAGGACTATGCAAAATATTTAGATACGCTTCAGCCTGTGTACTCCCTGACCAAAGGTCTTACCAGTAGTTTCATTCAGAAGGCGGTAAAGGAAATCTTAAAGAATCTGTCCATGGAGCAGGAGCTGTTACCGGAAAGAATCGTTCGGAAAGAAAAGCTTTGCGGCAGAAAGGAAGCATTTATAAACCTTCATTTTCCGCAAAGGCAGGAAGAGGTTTTGCAGGCACGCAGACGACTGGTGTTTGAAGAATTTCTGGCATTTTGCATCAACGTAAAATCCAGTAAGGATGTAAATCTACAGCTTCCGGTGACTTTTCCCATGTTAAAGACAAAAGAAACGGAGGAGTTTTTAAGTCTTCTTCCTTATCAGTTAACAGGTGCACAGATGAAAGCGTGGAAACAGATTGAAACGGATTTGTCCGGTGAAGTTGCCATGAATCGTATGATTCAGGGAGATGTTGGAAGCGGAAAAACAATTCTTGCCATCCTTGCACTTCTTATGACAGCCTGCAACCACAGACAGGGAGCTCTTATGGCACCGACAGAGGTGCTGGCAAAGCAGCATTATGACAGTATCTGTGAGATGACAGAAAAGTATCATTTAAGCATAAAACCGATTTTGCTGGTTGGTTCCATGAGTGCAAAAGAAAAAAGAAGGGCTTATGAAAGAATTGAACTGGGTGTTTCCAATGTCATTATCGGTACCCATGCCCTGATACAGGAAGCGGTAAATTATAAGGACCTGGCACTGGTAATTACCGACGAACAGCACAGATTCGGTGTAAGACAGCGTCAGAAATTACAGGAAAAAGGAGAAAATACCCATGTTCTTGTCATGAGTGCAACTCCGATTCCCAGAACTCTGGCAATTATTCTTTTTGGGGATTTGCATTTATCCGTCTTGGATGAAATGCCTGTGGGAAGACTTCCCATTAAAAACTGCGTTGTCAATACTTCTTACCGGGAAATGGCATACAGATTCATGCAAAAGGAAATTGAGAAGGGTCACCAGATTTACTGCATCTGTCCCATGGTAGAAGAGGGGGAAATGGAAAATCTTGAAAATGTAGTAAGTTATACCAGGAAGCTACAGGACTTTTTTAAAGATATGGCAAATATTTCCTATCTTCATGGAAAGATGAAGCCTGCCTTGAAAAACCAGATTATGGAAGAGTTTGCAGCAGGAACGATTCAGATTTTAGTTTCCACCACAGTCATAGAAGTGGGGATTAATGTTCCCAATGCAACGGTGATGATGGTGGAAAATGCGGAACGGTTCGGACTTGCCCAGCTTCACCAGTTAAGGGGGCGTGTAGGAAGAGGAAAGGAACAGTCCTATTGTATTTTTGTGAATGGCAATCAGAATGCTAAAACAAAAGAACGGCTGGAGCTTTTGAATAAATCCAATGATGGTTTCTTTCTTGCCAATGAAGATATGCGTCTGCGGGGACCGGGTGATATTTTCGGGATTCGTCAAAGCGGGGAGTTTGCTTTCCGCATAGGTGATATTTACAGTGATGCGGATATTTTATTAAAAACGGCAGAGCTTGCTGACGAAATCCTCCAGACGAACACCGAAGAAGATTTGTCCTTACTATTAGAAACTTTCAAGGCAGAAGTAGGGAATGATGTTGACTTTAGAAGTATTTAAAAGTAAAATGACTTTGAAGTTTTTTTTAGAAATGATGATTCAGATACGTTTAACAGTTGGTTATAAAGAATGGAGAATTTGATAATATGAGTAAAGTTGCTATTATGACAGACAGCAATAGCGGTATCACGCAGAAAGAAGCAAAAGAGCTTGGTGTTTATGTGCTTCCCATGCCTTTTTTAATGGGAGAAGAGACCTTTTATGAAGATATCAATCTGACCCAGAATGAATTTTATGAAAAAATGGAAGAAAAATGTAATATCAGTACTTCCCAGCCATCACCGGAAGCAGTTTTGAATCTGTTTGATGAGCTTTTAAAGGAATACGATGAAGTGGTGCATTTACCCATGAGCAGTGGTCTTAGCGGTTCCTGCCAGACGGCACATATGCTGAGTCTGGATTATGATGGAAAGGTGCAGGTAGTCAATAACCAGAGGATTTCCGTTACCTTAAGACAATCTGTCATAGAGGCGGCAGAGCTTGCAAAAAGCGGGAAAAGTGCCAGCGAAATTAAGGAAATTCTGGAAGCGGATAAATTTAATTCCAGTATTTATATTATGGTAGATACTTTGGAATATTTGAAAAAAGGCGGCAGGATTACACCGGCGGTAGCCGCACTGGGAACCATATTGAGGCTCAAACCCGTACTGACAATCCAGGGTGAAAAGCTGGATTCTTTTGCAAAGGCAAGAACAGTGTCACAGGGAAAAAATCTGATGTTAAATGCCATAAAAAATGACATTGATACCCGCTTTGGCGGAGCCGGTAACGTAAGAATCATGGTAGCTTATACCCATAACAGGGAAGCCGCAATCCAGTGGAAGGAAGAGGTGGAAAAGGAATTTCCCGGCCATGAAATTGTAATGAATCCTTTATCCTTAAGTGTAGCCTGCCATATCGGACCGGGAGCACTGGCAGTTGCCTGTACAAAGATATTGCCGACAGAGTAAATTTTTAATTAAAAAAGAGATTTTTTAAGACGAAAAATAAAAAACAACAGGGAGAAAATACGGGAGAGTTTCAGCTTTGGCGAAATGATACGAACATATTTTCTCTTTTTTTCTTTGCAAAATATGAAAAATATGGTACATTAAGGTAAATGTTAAAAAAATTTCATTGGAAAGGAGCTTTTTGTGGCAAATCAGACGACCTATGATGCTTCCAATATTATGGTCTTGGAAGGACTGGAAGCTGTAAGAAAAACACCCGGGATGTATATCGGCAGTGTATCGACCAAAGGTCTGAATCATTTAATATATGAAATAGTAGATAACTCTGTGGATGAGCATCTGGCAGGCTTTTGTGATAAAATATCCGTCATCTTGGAAAGTGACGGAAGCTGTACGGTAACGGATAACGGCAGGGGGATTCCGGTGGAAATGCATGAAAAAGGAATCAGTGCAGAGAGGCTTGTTTTTACCACACTGCATGCAGGCGGTAAGTTTGATGATTCTGCCTATAAGACCAGCGGCGGACTTCATGGCGTGGGTTCTTCCGTAGTAAATGCACTTTCCAACAGATTAACCGTAAGGGTTAAGAAAAATGGCTGTATTTATGAAGATAAATATGAAAAAGGGATTCCGGTGATTGAACTGGAGAAAGGACTGCTCCCGATTGTGGGAAAGAGCAGGGATAGTGGAACCAGCATCAATTTTTTACCGGATGATACTATTTTTGACAAGACAAGATTTAAGGAAGATGAGATAAAAAGCAGGCTTCATGAGACGGCATATTTAAATCCGAAGCTTACCATTATTTTTGAAGATAAAAGAAAAGAAGAACTGGAATATATTGAATTTCATGAACCGGAAGGACTTGCCGGGTATCTGAAAGACCTGAATAAATCGAAGGAAACCATCCATGAGGTTGTCTGTTATGCCGGAGAAAGTGAAGGAATCTCG
>CAZDAT010000138.1:0-619 GCA_964503695.1 uncultured Lachnospiraceae bacterium | reverse complement strand
TATGTTAATGAATTTCATGAAACGGTACTGGGATTTTGTAATAACATTTATAATGCAGAGGGCGGAACGCATTTAACCGGATTTAAGACCATGTTCACCTCTGTTATGAATAACTATGCCAGGGAACTGAACATTTTAAAGGAAAAGGATGCTAATTTTACCGGAGCCGATATCCGCAATGGTATGACCGCAGTTGTATCCATTAAGCATCCGGACCCCAGATTTGAGGGGCAGACAAAAACAAAGCTGGATAACCAGGATGCCGCCAAGGTAGTCAGCAAAGTAACCGGAGAAGAGATTGTCCGTTTTTTTGACCGGAATCTGGAAACCTTAAAGAAAGTAATCGGATGTGCGGAAAAAGCCGCAAAAATACGAAAAACAGAAGAAAAAGCCAAAACCAATATGCTGACAAAGCAAAAATTTTCCTTTGACTCTAACGGAAAACTGGCAAACTGTGAATCCAGGGATGCCTCAAAATGTGAAATTTTTATTGTGGAGGGAGATTCCGCGGGAGGCAGTGCCAAAACTGCCAGAAATCGTGCTTATCAGGCGATTCTTCCCATCCGGGGTAAGATTTTGAATGTGGAAAAAGCCAGCATTGACAAGGTGCTTGCCAATG
>CAZDAT010000137.1:0-5167 GCA_964503695.1 uncultured Lachnospiraceae bacterium | reverse complement strand
AGGGCGTGAACATCCCCGTCTACGCTGTTGGCGTTCAGGCTGCTGGCTTCAACTCCTGCTCTGAGGCTGTTACTGCCGCTTTCGGTGCTAACTTCAACCCCTGGGCTACCACCACTGCCGCTAACTAATCCTGCTGAGTAATCTGCCATTTTTCTCAGCACACCCCATAACCTCAATCCCCGGCTCACGCCCCCTCTGGGGCGTGAGCCAAAGGGGAATTTTCCCCACAACCAAAATTCAACCCATATAAGAGCATACGAACCCAAAAGGCTTCCCCCGGGGGGAAGCTGTCAGAAGAAGCGGCTCTTCGGAACCGATTCTTCTGACTGATGAGGAATGCGGGCGGAACGGTTTTGTCCAATACGCAGAACCAGACCTCTGACCCTCATCCGACCTCGCTGGCGCTCGGCCACCTTCCCCCAGGGGAAGGCACCTCTCCCCAAAAATCGTTGTCATTCCGCCCCCCTAAAAAATCGGTGCCATTCCGACCCCTAAAAATCGGTGTCATTGCGAACCAGTCCGCAGACTGGTGTGGCAATCCCCCCGATGAACGTACCAGCCGGAAAATCCGGGGGATTCCCACACCAGTGGTGCTCCGCGCAGCGAATCCAGATTAAACATGATTGCCGGTGGCAATCATACCATAATTTGGCTGCGGCACTGGTTCGCAATGACACAATCTCCCATCGCCTGCTGTTATATGGTTTGAATAACCGCTGAATTCAACTTACATATCTGCGGATATGCGGATACATCCTCGAGAGGAGAATGAACTATGAAGCGAAAAATCCTGATCGCAGCCGTGTTGGTGATCGTCATCGCCAGCCTGTCCCTGGGCACTCTGGCTTACTTCACCGGCAGCACCATCGCCCACAACGTGATCACCTCCGGTAACATCGGCATCACGCTGGTGGAGAAAACCAAAAACGGCGACACGCTGGTGGATTTCCCCGCCGATGGCATCTCCGGCGTCATGCCCGGCACGGATGTTTCCAAGATCGTCACTGTGGAAAACGTGGGCTCCGGCACCGCCTGGATCCGGGTGAAAGTCACCTCTCAGCTCACCGGCGCCAACGGGGAAGCCCTGCCGGATTCCATCGCCCGGGGCGATGGCACCATTGACGTCATGTCCTTCGCCATCGGCGAGGACTGGACCAAGAGCGGCGACTACTATTACTATAAAAATCCCGTGCCCACAGGCAGCGCCACCACCGCCCTGCTGGAAGTGGTGACCTTCGCCAAAGAAATGGGCAACGAGTACCAGAATTGCACCGCCAACCTCATCGTGGAAGCCCAGGCCGTCCAGACCGCCAACAATGGCGAAACCGTCCTGGCCGCCCAGGGCTGGCCCGCCGAAGCCTGATCGTAAGGAGGGATAGTTCCATATGAAGAAACGCATGATTTCCCTGTTCCTCTGCGCAGCCATCATCTTCGGGTTCTTCCCCACAGTGATCCGCGCCGAGAACGATAACCCACGGAAGATCACCTGTGGCGATGAGATCGTGGAAGAGGGTGGCAGCGTTGCCGTCACCAAAAACAAAACCGAAGTGATCGTCTCCGCATCTCTGCCTGAGGGTGTGGATGCCGCCGGTGTCCAGTGGCAGGTCGAGATCGCAGACATGGATATGTGGGTCAACATTCAGGGTGCCACCGGCAAGGACCTGTCCCTGACCTATGCCATGCTGGTCAACGCCATGAAGACCGACGAGGATATGAATACCTATACCTACATCCGCTACTGCGTTAATGGTGAGTATTCCGACGAGATCATTGTCTATGTGGATGCCAGCAACGATGTGACGGCCGCCTCTGTGGCCGAGCCTGCGGCGCCCATCATCACGGACCCCGGCCGGGTGGAGATCCACCGGCTCATCGAGCCCACGGAAGCTGCGGAGGAGACCACTGCCCCCGCTGAGGAAACCACCGCTCCCACCGAAGCCGTGACCGAAGCTACCACCGAACCCACCACTGCCCCCACGGAAGAACCTACCGAAGAGCCCACCGAGCCTGCGGAAACGGAGGACGTCCCCGCCCCCGCCAGTCTGACGGAGGAGACCACCCTGGAGACCACCGAAGCGGCTGAGGAAACCACCGCCGAGACGGAGGAAATGTCCCTGGCCTCCTTTCTGGGACTGGATGCGCTGGTCATTCGGGCTTCTGCTGCCGACACGGATTCCAATGTAAAGAAGACTTACGATATTGTGGTCAACTACGTCTTTGAAGATAACAAGATCGTGGCTGACCCCTATACTGCCAATCTGGCAGAGGGATCTTCCTTCTCCGCCACCGTCACCTTCCCCACCGTCGTGGGCTACCTGCCTTACGTCAATGACGTGCAGAAGAACACTATGGAGCTGAACTACCCCAGTGTCAGCAAAGATGTGACCATCAACGTTGTCTATAAGCCCACCAATGTGAATTATACCGTTATTCACTACAAGCAGAATGTGAATGACGATAACTACACCAAGGAATCCACCGAGACCAAGCAGGGCCTGACCGGTTCTAAAGTTCCCGATGTGCATAAGTCTTTCGATGGCTTCTACAGCCTGCTTTATGAACAGCCCGAAATCGCCGCCGACGGCTCCACGGAGATCGCAGTCTACTATGACCGGTACTACTATCTGATGACTTTTGCATTGGATGGTGGCTACGGCACCGAGCCGATTTATGCCCGGTATGGTGCGGAAATCGGTGAGGTAACGGATCCTACTTGGGCTGGTTACAGCTTTAAAGGCTGGGCGGAGACCTATGATGGTACCGCTGTGACTCTGCCCAAGACCATGCCCGCTGGCAATAAAACCTATTATGCCATCTGGAAGGTGGATGATACCGCCAAGGTCACCGTGGTTTTCTGGGGCGAGAATGCGAACGATGAGGGCTACTCCTACCTGGCCGACAAGACAAAGGTCATCAACCTGAAGCCTAATACGTCTTTCACTTACTCCGAAGGGCAGATGCTGGTGTGTGATAAGGAAGTTCATACCCACTCCGATGATTGCCTGGGCTGCGGGAAAACCGAACATACTCACACTGCTGTGGGGGGTAGATGCTATGCTTTGACCTGTACCATTGAGTCGCATAAGCATGACACGACTTGTTATGCAGGTGTCGGAAATCAGAATAATTTACACGTAAGTGCCCCGAACAATCCCCAAAATGGTCAGGTCTACCATTCGGATGGTTTCTTAGGAGCCGGTTCCTATACCATCATTTATATCAATGGTACATGGTACAACTACACCGGCTCCACTAATAGCGGCTCTATTGCCCCCACTACCTGTGGCAAGGCCGAAAGTACCCACACCCACACCGATTCCTGCTACACCCTGATCTGCACCACCGAGGAGCACACCCACAGTGCAAATTGTTACATCTGCGGCAAGGAAGAACATAGCCACACTGATAACTGCTATATGGAAGGCGCAGGACTGGATTCCAATCTGTGGACGTTCGTGAAATCCGACCAAATTTGGGTAGCGGCCGATGGTTCCTCTGTGGTCAATGTCTACTATGACCGGACAACCTTCACCCTTCATTTCCGGAAGGCAAATTCCAACACTGATACTTATGGAACGATTACGGAGAAATGGGGCGCAGATATTCGTAGCGAGTTTAATCAGAAAAGTACACAAGCCGGTTCAGCACTTTGGAGTAAACAAAAGGGTGGTGATAATCCTTGGACATCTTTCTTGGACATCATGCCACAAGAAGATCGCACCTATTATGTGTACAGCACTAATAGTAACAATGCTCAAACGGCTACTTACTATGGTGAACCTGTTAGTGGCGATTCGTTAGACACTCTTTATACAAGTACAGCAAAGTATGGACAAACACTCTATGTTTCCACTGAAGATAAGGTCAAGATCGAGGGATTTACCTATCAGGAGAGTCTTACATTTAACAACAGAGTGTATACCAGTACAGCAGATCAAAATTACTTTAACGGTGCAAAGTTCTACTATTCCCGTAATTCCTACAATCTGACCTTCAATGATGGGTACAGTGATGTGAAGAAGGAATCCGTCAAGTACGAAGCACCTCTGAGCACCTATAAGGAGTACAAGCCCGAAGTCCCCAGTGCTTATGAACCCGGTTCTGTGGTATTCGGTGGCTGGTATCAGAACCCCCAGTGTACTGGCGAAGAATACAAGCTGGACAAGCATACCATGCCCGCCAATGACTTGATCCTTTATGCCAAGTGGAATCTTGTTACCTATAGCGTGAAGTTCTATCTGACCGAGGACAAGGCGGAAGATGATACTTACTGGCCTGAAAAGGATACAAATCCTTTGTGGTGCAATGTTCCCCATGGTACCAACCTGAATGATGATGTTGTAAAGAAGCTGTCGATTGAGCAGATGAACGAAGATAAGCCCAACGGCGACTACACCTTCGTCATGTGGTACTACTATGACGAAGATGGTACCAAGAAGCCCTTCGATCCTTCCATGCCCATCACCAAGGACCTGATCCTCTACGGCGAATGGTCTTCCAACACCCTGAAGGAGTACACCGTTCAGTACGTCCTGAAAGATGACCACAGTGTGAAGGTGGCCGACGACTTGAAGGGTTCCGGTCTGGCGGGTACTACCAAGACCTTCGATGCCAAGGGCGGCACGGATCTGTATGCAGCTTATCAGGAGGGTTACTTCCCCACCGTCCAGTCCCAGTCCCTGCTGCTGGATATCGACAAAGACTCCTTGGTCATCACCTTCGAGTACGTCCAGAAGGAAGCCGTGCCTTACACCGTTCGCTACGTCACCGAGGGAACCGTTGACGAGGGTACTACCACCTACGGCACAGTCACCGTGAATGGCAAGACCTACACCAAGCTGGCCGAGGATTACGAGAACAAGGAAAACCGCAAGGCCGTGGTCACCGAGACCTTCAAGGCCATCTCCGGCTACATGCCCGATGCTTACCAGAAGCGTCTGGTGGTCACCGCCGATGGCGAGAACATCCTTTACTTCTACTACTCCAAGGACGAGACCCACGCCTACTACAAGATCACCCACTACACCCAGAACACCGATGGCGAAACCTGGACGGAATACGCTTCCTCTCAGGCAATCGGCGATATCGGTACCCGCTATACCGCTTCCTCCATGACCATCCCGGGCTTTACCTACAAGGAGATCAAGTATGTGGTAAACGGCACGGA
>CAZDAT010000136.1:0-5174 GCA_964503695.1 uncultured Lachnospiraceae bacterium | reverse complement strand
AATAAAACGACTTTTGAACGTAGTGAAATGGAGTGTTATTTGTATATAATGCTGTCCTTTTTTATAACACCTTCGACAAAAACTCTTTTAGCCGTGGATTTTTCGGATTTTCAAAAAATTCCTTTGGCGTGTTTTCTTCCTTAATCTGCCCTTCATCAATAAACATAACGCGGGTTCCCACTTCTTTCGCAAATCCCATTTCATGGGTAACCACTGCCATGGTCATGCCCTGCTTTGCAAGGTCACGCATAACATTTAATACTTCTCCTACCATTTCCGGGTCAAGGGCAGAGGTGGGCTCATCAAACAAAATCACATCCGGGTCCATACAGAGGGAACGCACAATGGCAATTCTCTGCTTCTGACCACCGGACAACTGGTTTGGATAAGCATTTGCTTTTTCCTCCAGTCCTACTCTTTTTAATAATTCCATTGCCTGGCTTTCTGCTTCTGCCTTACTCTTTTTCAAAAGCTTCATGGGTGCCAGTGTCATATTTTCCAAAATGGTTTTATGAGGAAAGAGATTAAAATGCTGGAATACCATTCCGATTTTCTGACGATATTTATTAATGTTGCATTTCGGGTCTGTAATGTTCAATCCCTCAAAGGTAATACTGCCCCCGGTGGGCTCCTCCAGTAAATTAAGGGAACGAAGAAAGGTGGACTTTCCGGAACCTGACGGACCGATAATTACCACGACTTCCCCTTTTTTAATCTGGGTGGAAATATGGTCCAATACCAGATGGTCACCAAAAGACTTACATAAATTATCTATTTCAAATAACACACAATTATCGTTCATCGGTTCTGAGTCTCCTTTCCAATTTTCCAACCAATGCAGTTAAAACAGTCACTACCACCAGATAGATTAATGCTGCTGCCAGCAGGGGCATCAGCGGCTCGTAGGTCTGACTCCGAATGGTATTTGCTCCATGGGTAATATCTGTCAGTGCTATGTAACCACAGATGGAGGTTTCCTTTAATAAGGTAATAAATTCATTTGCAAGGGCAGGCAGTACATTTTTAAATGCCTGCGGTGCTATGATATAAATCATGGTCTGTGCATAACTAAAGCCAAGGCTTCTTCCTGCCTCAAACTGTCCGTTGTCTATGGACATAATTCCGGAACGGAAAATCTCTGCCACATATGCCGCGGAATTGATTCCAAAAGAAAGAATGGCTACAAACTGCTTACTTACATTCGGACTTGCAAAGACCACATAATACATAATCAATAACTGAATCATGGCAGGCGTTCCCCGGATTACCGTCAGATATATCCTGCAGATGATATCCAGTATTCTTAAAATGACAGATTTGCTTCCGTTCTTATCGACAGTGGAACGTACCAGGGCAATCAGAAATCCCAGAACGACACCCAGGATAACCGCAAAAAAAGTTACCGTAAATGTTGTACTTAATCCATCCGTAATATAACGCCACCTGTTATCCTCGATAAAGTTTACTTGAAATTTTGCTATAAAATTATCCATTTTTTCACCTTTCCCACATAAACCAAAAAAATGCTGCCAAAACCTTTGTCTGCTTTGACAGCATCAACCTCTGACCTTACTATTCTCCGCGTACAACAATTACCTGGGTTGCTGTTGTATAAGAATCTGAAAAATCCACACTTAAAAGACGATCCTCAGTTACAGTCATGCCTGCTACACCGATATCTGCTTTTCCGCTGGTTACTGCATTAATAATTGCATCAAATTCCATGTCTTCCACTTTTAATTCCATTCCCAGTACATCACATACTGCCTGGGCCATATCCACGTCAATACCGACTACCTCCTGGTTCTGATAATATTCATATGGTTCAAAGGTAGCATTGGTTGCCATGGTCAGGGTTCCATTACTGCGGTCAACATCTGCCGGGGATTCATAAGGTGTTTTTCCTTTTGTATCATCCCCAATATAGTTAGAAATGATGGAATCTAAAGTTCCGTCTTCTTTTAACTGTGCCAACGCATCATTAATCTTCTCTTTTAATTCTGTATTTTCTTTTGCAATACAGATTGCATATTCTTCTAAAGCAAATTCTTCTTCCAGAATCTTAAGCTCCGGATTTTTAGCCACAAAGGCAAGTGCCGGCTGTTCATCAATAATCATACAGTCGATTTTTCCCTGTTTTAATGCCTGAATGGCATCTGCACCTTTGTTATAACGTTCAATGGTAGAGCCTTCCGCTTCATAATCACTGGCATAGATATCTCCGGTAGTTCCTAACTGTACTCCGATGGATTTCCCCGGCAAATCGTCTACAGAATGAACGGTATTGGCAGGTACATCACTTCCTCCACAGGCAGTTAAACCTAAAGCCATAACTGCGGCTAATGCTGTTACGATGAATTTTTTCATAATAATCTCCTCTTTTCATGCATATTTATTCATGTCTGTTATTATTAATATCACGAAACAAAAAAAAATGCAAGTATAAACTTACATTTCTTTTCCCAAACTTAAAATATCTTCTATTTTTTCTTCTCCAAAGGCCGAGATTATCATAACCGTCATCATATCCTCCTGCCGGCGGACATAAAATTTCTGGGCTGCATCCATTTCCGGAACCTGTACCTGAAAGCTTACATATTCTTTTCCATACACCTCTTCCGTCTGTGCGTCACTGCAAAGATAACGGTAATCACCATTTTCTTCTGCCTGTTTTAGTTTTTCCAGTATCCCGGACACATAATCCTCCAGACGTACCAGAGTTCCTCCCTGTGTCTTACTTAAATCTTCGCACCAAATGTCAATTCCTGCTCCGGTTTCCTCTTCTGATGCACTAAATACGAGCATCTGTCCTTCTCCCGCCTGCTTTTCTTCATGCTCTGTCCACAAATCATTCAGGGTAAAAATAATCTCTGCCTCCTTGCAGGCAACTTCCCTGACCGCAGCAGCCGCTTCTTCTTTCCTGCCGCATCCTGTCATGAAAAATAAGGCACACACACACCATACACCTAACAGTTTTTTCATCTCTATTTCTATCTCCATTCCGTTCCTGCAAAAACCGCAGGATTTACATTCTTAAGCTTTATATTTATGCATATTTTTATGAATATTCATGATTTTATGCAATTATAAAGATAACAGATAATTATATACCTCCCGTTTGCTGATTCCCCGCTCTCTTGCAACCATTTTCATGGCTTCTTTTCTGTCAATCCCCTTATCTTCATAGATTTTCATATGTTCTTCTATGGGAATTTCTGAAAGCTTCTCCTGTTTTTCCTGCTGTTTTTTCTGATGGCTTTTGCCCTCCAGAACCAGCACATACTCTCCCCTTGGTTCCTCTGCTTCGTAATACTCAAGGGCTTCTTCTAAGGTTGTCGGAAAAACAGTTTCAAATTTTTTGGTAAGCTCCCGGCAAAGTGTAATCTTACGGTTTCCCAGCGTTTCCCATAATTCTTTTAAGGTACTTTTTAAATGATGGGGTGCTTCATATAATATTATGGTACGGCTTTCTTCCTGCAAATCTTCCAGTATGGTCTTTCGCTCCTTCTTATCAGAGGGAAGAAAACCTTCAAAGCAAAATCTTCTGGTGGAAAGTCCGGAAAGTGTCAGTGCCGTAATACATGCCGCCGGACCCGGGAGGGAAGTCACCACAATTCCTGCCTCCTGGCATTTTTGAACAAGTACTTCTCCGGGGTCTGAAATTGCCGGAGTTCCGGCATCGGTGACCAGGGCAATGTTTGTTCCTTCTTTCATCCGGGCAATCAGATACTCTGCCTTTTCCACCTTATTATATTCATGGTAGCTGGTCATGGGGGTCTTTATCTGAAAATGATTCAACAGTCTTATACTGTTTCTGGTATCCTCTGCCGCAATCAAATCCACATTCTGCAATGTCTCCATGACCCTTTGCGTCATGTCTCCCAGATTCCCGATGGGTGTTGCACACAAAAAAAGTTTTCCTGCCATAACCTTACTCACCATGTCCTTATCCTTCTTCTAATATCTGTCTCTTCTTTTTCACTTATTCTTCATATAATGCTTTCACTTCTGCCGTATATATCCCCGGCTTTTCATAAACAATCAAAGGTTTTTCCACAGTGATTCTGGATTTTCCACCTTTCGTTGCCTGTATCAGAACCATGTTCGGCTCTTTATGCGAAAAAGGATATACCAGCCGCATTCTTTTGGGTTCCAGTTTATATTTTATAAGGGTAATCATAATCTCTGCCAGACGAAAAGGTCTGTGCACCAGATACAGACTGCCTCCGGGTGCCAATACCCTGGCACTCTGCATAATAACATCCTCCAGGGTACACAATATTTCATGCCTTGCTACCGCTTTCGGGCTGTCAGGATTTACCATTCCATGCTGTCCTATCATATAAGGAGGATTACAGGTCACTGCCTGAAAGGAAGCCGGGGCAAAGAGTTTGTCCGCTTCTTTTACATCTCCCGTTATAATTTCTATTTTTTCTTCCAGATGATTTAATGCTACACTTCTTCGTGCCATTTCGGCACTTTCTTCCTGTATTTCCAATGCCGTAAATGATGCCGCTTCCGTTTTTGCTTCCATCAGTATGGGAACGATTCCGGTTCCGGTACAAAAATCCAGAACTTTATCGCCTTCCTTTACTTTTGCAAAATCGGATAATAAAACCGCATCCATTCCAAAACAAAAACGGTCCGGATTCTGTATAATCCGATAACCGTTTCGTCCAAGCTCATCTATTCTTTCCGTTGGTCTGATTTCAATTTCCATAAGTTTAGTTATCGTCTAAGTTCGATTTCTTTTCCTGTCTTTCTAGCTTCTCTAATTCCCGAAGTTCTTTATCATGAACATCGAGCTTTTCTTTTCTGAATTTGCGTTTAAATTTAAGCTGGTCAGCCCGGTACTCGCGAATCTCTTTTTCATCATTTACTTCCACGATTACCTTCACCAGCTGACGGAGTACATTCACACTGTGAACCTCACCTCTTACACCATCCACACAATTTACAAAATCTCCTACGTTGGGAAGACTTTTGTTCAGTTCCTCATAGGTTTCCTCTTCATGCTTTAAACAGCACATCAGTCTGCCGCAGACACCGGAAATCTTTGTCGGATTTAAGGACAGATTCTGTTCTTTTGCCATTTTAATGGATACGGGAACAAATTCAGACAGATGGGTATGACAGCAGAGCGGTCTTCCACAGCTTCCGATGCCTCCCAAAAT
>CAZDAT010000135.1:0-5185 GCA_964503695.1 uncultured Lachnospiraceae bacterium | reverse complement strand
TCAGGAAGTAATACAGAAACCGTAAAAATCCGGTCTCTTAAAATCAGCCCCTGCTGTACTACGGAAGACATGGTAATGACATCCATATTTCCACCGCTTAAAATGGCTACTATCTTTTTGCCTTTCACATCCAGTTTTTTTAATGCAGCAACGGTCAACAGTCCCGAATTTTCTACAACCATCTTATGATTTTCAACCATATCAAGAAAAGAAACAACCAGTTCGCTATCTTCTACTGTAATAATATCGTCTAAATTTTTCTGAATATACGGGAAAATAATACTTCCCGGTGTTTTTACTGCGGTACCGTCGGCTATGGTATTTACACCGGACAGGGTTGTTACTTTACCATTCTTTAAAGATTCCTGCATACAGTTTGCCCCGGCAGGCTCCACCCCGATTACTTTAATTTTGGGATTTAATAATTTTGCCAGGGTAGATACCCCGGTTGCCAGTCCGCCGCCGCCAATGGGGCACAAAATATAATCCACCAGGGGCAGTTCTTTAAAAATCTCCATGGCGATGGTTCCCTGTCCTGTGGCAACTGCTTCATCATCAAAAGGATGGATAAAGGTATAGCCATGTTCTTTTGCAAGCTCATAGGCATGCTTGCAGGCTTCGTCATAAACATCCCCATACAGCACCACCGTGGCCCCATAGCCCTTTGTCCGGTTTACTTTTATCAGAGGGGTGGTCGTTGGCATGACAATGGTGGCTTTTACACCATAGCATTTTGCGGCATATGCAACTCCCTGGGCATGATTTCCTGCGGATGCCGTAATAATTCCCCGCTGACGTTCTTCTTCGGAAAGGGTACTCATTTTGTAATAAGCCCCTCTTACCTTATAAGCTCCGGTAAACTGCATGTTTTCCGGTTTCAGATATATCTTATTGCCTGTTTTTTCACTAAAATAGTCACTGTAAATAAGTTTGGTTTCCGAAGTAACCTTTTTTACTTCTTCTGCCGCTTCTTCAAATTTTTCAAGAGTCAGCATTTTATTTTCCATCATTCATCCTCCCCTTTTTCAGATTGAACATCAAATAAGGCATCCACAAACTGGTCAGAATCAAATTTCTGTAAATCTTCTATTTTTTCTCCCACTCCGATATATTTTACCGGAACTCCAAGTTCCGACTGGATTGCAATGGCAATTCCGCCTTTGGCGGTACCATCCATTTTCGTAAGCACAATTCCCGTAAGATTTGTAACACTTCCGAACTCCTTTGCCTGATTGAGGGCATTTTGTCCGGTGGTGGCATCTAATACGACCAGATTTTCCCGGTGTGCATCCGGAAACTCCCTGTCGATAATCCTGTTTATTTTCTTTAATTCTTCCATAAGATTTTTCTTGTTATGAAGTCTTCCTGCGGTATCACATAAAAGAACGTCCACATTTCTGGCTTTGGCAGCATTTACGGCATCAAAGACAACACTGGCAGGGTCTCCGCCCTCTTTTCCGCCAATCATGTCTACTCCTGCTCTGTGACACCATTCCTCCAGCTGTTCTCCTGCCGCTGCCCGGAAAGTATCTGCCGCCGCAATGAGCACTTTTTTTCCCTGTCCTTTTAATTTTCCTGCAAGCTTTCCCACCGTTGTGGTTTTTCCCACACCATTGACACCAATGACCATAACAATGGACTGTCTGTTTTCAAAAGCATACGCGGTTTCTTCCACCCTCATCTGCTCCTTGATACTTTTAATCAAAAGCTCCTTGCAGTCTGCCGGATTGGTTAAAAGATTTTTCTTTACCTCTTCACGAAGCTTCTCCAGAATTGACTGGGTCGCATTAATTCCGATGTCTCCCATAATCAGAATTTCTTCCAGCTCTTCGTAAAATTCCTCATCTATGCAGGATGCATCATAAAAAACGGCATCTATGCTTCTTACAATATTATCTCTTGTTTTACTAAGTCCCTGTTTTAGTCTGCTAAAAAATCCCTGTTTTTCCATAGTTCCCCCTTTTTCATTCTGATTATTCTTCTAAATCTCCTTCAATCAGGTTTACACTGACTAAGGTCGATACTCCTTTCTCCTGCATGGTAATTCCATACAGTCTGTCTGCTCTCTCCATGGTTCCCCTTCGGTGGGTAATGACGATAAACTGTGTATGCTTAGTAAGCTTATGTAAATATTTTGCATAACGGTTTACATTACTCTCATCCAGGGCAGCTTCGATTTCGTCTAACAGACAAAAAGGAGAAGGCTTCAAATTCTGAATGGCAAATAATAAGGCAATGGCAGTAAGAGCCTTTTCCCCACCGGATAACTGCATCATATTCTGAAGCTTCTTTCCGGGAGGCTGTGCAATGATTCTGATGCCTGCTTCCAGAATGTCTTCATCCTCCATCAGCTCCAAAGTACCTTTTCCACCGCCGAATAATTCTTTAAATACTTTATCAAATTCATGGGCTATCTGTCCGAATTTTTCCTTAAACTGCTTTCTCATGGCAGTATCCAGTTCTATGATAATCCCATTCAGTGTTTTTTCCGCTTCCACCAAATCATCATGCTGTTCTTTTAAGAAGGTATAACGCTCCATCAGATTCTTATAATCTTCAATGGCATTAACATTAACATCCCCAAGCCGTCTGATGGCATCCTTTAAGGCGGCAACATCCCGCTTCATTACTGTCAGATCCGTAAACTCGGGATTTCTTAAATTAGCTGCATCATGAAGGGTAATTTCATATTCATTCCACATATAATCAATCTGATTTTTTATGGATTCTTCATGTTTTTCTTTCTGGCTGGTAAGACGGTACACTTCTTTATCCAGTGTGGTAATCTTTTCAGCCATTTCTTCCCTGTCTTTAAAGAAATTTTTCTGTTTTTCAGATAACTTTTCTTTTTCAACAATCATATTTTTAAGTTTATCTTCTTCATCTGTCTGGAAAGACCGGGAAGCTTCGATGGTCTTTTTAATTTCTTCAATGGACTGGTGTTTTTCTTCTGTTTCCAGTTTGCTTTTTTCCAGATTCTCAACGATTTCGGCAAATTCCGCCCTTAAACGTTCCACTTCCCCATTCACTCGTTCCAGATTCTGCTGTTCAAAACCGATTCTTTGAAGAATTTTTTCCGCTCCTACTTCCTTTTCAGAAACCAGTGCGGTCTGTTCGGATTCTTCTTTTCTTAAAGCTTCCAGGGAAGTCTGAAATCCAAGGATTTCCTTTTCCACATTCTTTTCTAAGTTTTCAGAAGCAGACAGCTCTGATACGATTTCTTCTTTTTCACGAATAATACCGGCAATCTGTTCTTCAATATCTTTTGCTTCCACCTGCAGAAGGTCTGCACCGGAATGTGTTTCCTCTATTTTTTCCCTGGCAGTTACAATATTAAGGCGTGTGGTATTCTGATGAATAAATTCTTCCTGTAAATTGGATTTAATCTGTTCCAGCTCTAATCGTTTTTTGCTTCTGCTTTCCTTGGTTTCTTCAATTTTATCTGACAGGACTCCGGTCTCTTTCAGATACTGTTTTACTTTTTCTTCCAGTTCTTCCATTTCCCGGCGTCTTCCGAGAAGATTACTGTTGTTTTTAAAGGCACCACCGCTGATGGCACCTCCGGGAACCAGAAGTTCTCCCTCCAGGGTAACCATACGGACACCATAATCATATTTGCGGGCAATTTTTACTGCATTGTCCACATGGTCTACAACCACGATTCTGCCAAGCATGGCCTTTGCCACATCCCTGTATTCTTCCCTTGTTTTTACAAGGCTGTCTGCCATTCCTATGGCACCTTCTTCGTTTAAAACCTCCGGTGTCTTGAATTTTTGCGGATTTTTAATACTGGTAAGAGGAAGAAAGGTTGCTCTTCCGCCTTTATTTTTCTTCAAAAACTGAATCATTTTCTTGGCAGTCTCTTCATCCTCGGTAACAATGTTCTGAATATTACCGCCCAGTGCCGTTTCAATGGCAGTTTCATATTTTTTTTCTACCTTAATGATATCCGCAACGACACCGATAATGCCTTTTTCGT
The DNA here is from genome assembly GCA_964503695.1 of uncultured Lachnospiraceae bacterium. Lineage (GTDB taxonomy): Bacteria > Bacillota > Clostridia > Lachnospirales > Lachnospiraceae > SFDP01. The sequence continues at coordinate 1,206 of CAZDAT010000135.1, read as the reverse complement.
GTTCCTTTTGTTCCATTACCTTTTTTACAGAGCCGCCATACCCTTCATAACGTTCCGTTAAATTGGATAATGCTTCCAGTTTTGATTTTTCCTGATGATATAATACCTGTGTATCTCTTAATTTCTGGTCAAAGGTGGATAAATTGTCCTTGACTTCATCTAATTCTTCTTCTTTTTTGGTCTTGGCATCATTTAAAGAAGTAATTTTTTCTTTGATTTCTTCAAATTCATGCTCCAGAGAAGTAAGTGTGTGTTCCTGCTTTGCTTCATCGGATTTTGCAGAAACCAGTTTTGAAGTAAGCTCTGCCTTACGGATATTCGCCTGTTCTAACATGGTTTCCAGACGACCCACCTTGGTTTTGATGGTTGCCCTTTCATTCAGGGCATTAATAATGGTATTTTTCCCGGCTTCAATATTATTATTGATTGCTTCTATTTTACCTTGAAGTTCGGCCAGTACACGATTGGCATCTTCTTTTAACTTCAAAGCTTCTTCCGCTTCCTTATCAATTTCCTGTTTGCGGATTAAAAGGGCATCCCTCTCGGCTTCTTTTTCCTGAATACCTGCTGAAACGACAGAAGAACGGCTTTGTAAATGTTCTTCATTGGAAGCGGCAGATTTAATCTGTTCTTCCAATACTTTAATCTCACCTTCCAGTTTTCCTCTTAAGACACTGGTATCGGTAAGACTGGTTCTTGCTGCTTCAATCTGTTCTTCCAAGGATTCAATGGTACTTTGCACCTGCTCATATTCTTCTTTGATATTCTCATATTTCTGATTGGATTTTTCCAACTCTTCCGATGCAATGTTTAAAGAACCCTCCACTTTATCCAGTTGTTCCTTAATACGATTATTTTCCATAAGGAACACATTAATATCCAAAGCTTTTAATTCTTCTTTTTTCTTTAAATAAATTTTGGCTTTTTCGGATTGTTTCTCTAATGGACCAATCTGTTTTTCCAGCTCCGATAAAATATCATTCACACGAAGAAGATTCTGTTTTTCCTCTTCTAATTTCTTTTGCGCAGAAGCCTTTCTTCGTTTAAACTTGACAATTCCGGCTGCCTCGTCAAAAAGTTCTCTTCTTTCTTCCGGTTTTCCGCTTAAAATCTTGTCAATCTGACCCTGTCCGATAATGGAATATCCTTCTTTTCCGATTCCGGTATCATAAAACAGTTCGTACACGTCTTTCAAGCGGCAGGAAG
>CAZDAT010000134.1:0-5269 GCA_964503695.1 uncultured Lachnospiraceae bacterium | reverse complement strand
GCAAAGCAGATAGAATACAACTCTCTGCTTCTCGACATCAAGAGTAATACCGAGCAACGCAAGGCTAAGATACTGAATTATCTTTCCTCCCTTTCCCTTGATGAATTGGAAGAGATCATGCGTGAGCGTAATGCGAAAATGAAAGAAGGTCTTACTTTCCGTGACCGCAACTGCACCTTCACTTTGACGCTTGACAAGCGGACTAATAAGAAAGGCAATGATACTTATCCTTTATCTGTCAGGTTCACGATAGACCGTAAGTCCATCTACCACAATGTTGGCTACGGCTTTACTCAAGAAGAGTTTGATAGAATCTGTGACACTAAAGAAGGCGACAAAGATTATGAAAACCGCAAGCATTGGGAAGAGTTAATGACACAATACGTTGACTTGGTTCACCACATTACTCCCGGGCATGCACTGACGCTGGACGCTATAAAGACTAAAATAAAGTCATAAAGTTGTATAATAGATAGATTTATGGCTTGAAATTATAATAAACCAAAGGTAAAAGCGTTATAAAAATACGTTCAAAGGTAGCCACTGGCCACCTTTAGAAGCAAAAAAGGCGATAAAATGAAGAAATTAGACCAGCTTTATAATACTTGGATGGAGTTGCAGCCGCTTGACAACCGCAAACAGTATCTGCTTAGCCAACGGTTTACCGTTGATTACAACTATAATAGTAATCACATGGAAGGCAACACATTGACATACGGGCAAACAGAGTTGTTGTTGCTTTTCGGGAAGGTAAGCGGCGAGGGCGACTTGAAGGACTTCAACGACATGAAAGCGAGCCAGGTAAGTTTGAAGATGATGGAAGAACAGGCAAGCCTAAAATCGATGCCGTTGACGCAGAATTTCATACGCACTTTGCACAAGACACTGCTTCGTGAGGACTACATAGTCTACAGGACTCTCCCCGGAGGACAACAAACAAGTTACACTATCCATGCCGGAAGGTACAAGACACGTCCGAACAGCGTGATAACCCGATATGGCGACAAGTTTGACTATGCATCGCCAGAAGAGACTCCTGCGCTGATGACAGACCTTGTCGATTGGTATAATGAAGAAGAAACAGAGGGAAAGCTATCGCCAGTACAGCTTGCAACTTTGTTCCATTACCGTTACATACGAATACACCCCTTTGAGGACGGGAACGGGAGAATTGCACGGCTTATGGTCAACTATATCCTTTCTCGTCATGGTTGGCCTATGGTAGTAGTCAGGAACAGAAACAAGGCACAATATATAGACGCGCTCCACCAATCTGATATAGTGGTAGGACCAACGCCCTTTGACGGCGCACACGCCTCATTAAAACAGATAGTCGCTTTTGACCGTTACTTCCAAAAACTTGTTGCCACTGAGATTCAATATGACATTGATTTCGCAACTGAACAGTCTCCAAATGTATGGTGGTATGACGGCAAGAAGATCGTGTTCCGCAGCAAGTCAACACCAGTCATCTTAAAGACCCTGAAGGAAGAACCTGATATTACGATAGAAGCCTTGAGTAAGGAGGCTGGCATTGCCACATCAGCAGTCAAAAAGCAGTTACGCCAAATGTCTGACAAGGGATATATTGAGCGCCGTAGTGAGGATGGCTCTTGGTATGTCTTTGCATCCCCGTCCGTATAGTGAAATAAAAGTTGTAGCAAAAAATGAAGAAAAAATTTGCAGCATTCAAATAAATGCTTTAATTTTGCAGCCGTTTTTAGAAAATATACAATGAAGAGGCAATTCGTACATATTACAAACATGCAACTGAATCAAGGCATTAAATGTCTTGAGGGCGCAAGTTATGTACGTCCTACAGAACAGGACACGTATGACTTGTGCGGAAGTGCATTCCCCTGCTATGAATGTCTCTTTATGGCAAACTCTAAACTCGCCACAGCCTAAAAGAAAAGCAAGAAAACATTCATTATAAAAGGATAGTTGGGAAGTGCATTATACTTTCCAACTATTTTTTTGCCCATTACTACGGTACTTCTCCGCCGCTCCTGGCAATCGGGCATATTACTAACCGCGTGCAGAAACACACATCAAATGACAAGAGAATGAAAAACAACAGATTTACATTGCCAGCACTACGACTGGATTATTTCAAGTGCTTCAGTATAATGGACGCTTGGAACGGAGAGCTCGTTACCGGAGAAGCGTTAAAGTATTTCCGACAAATAGAACGACAGCTTCAGAAATTCACCGTTATGAGTGACGACGAACTACGAACTCTATGGCTGAGAGTAGAATCTCAAGGCGAGAGGTTCTGGATTGCTGTATCGATAAGCTCATATAGGGGAGTAAGTCATATGTTCCTCGCCGACAAAAAGTTCAGCATGCTACATCTGAGAACCTACGATGAACGTCTGGACAAGGGCAGTGTTGGCTATGACCAATATGCTGACTACCTGAAGTCGCTTAGCGAACAGCTTGTACCAATCACTGAAGCCATCGTAAATGATGTTGACGGTTATAACAATTATGTCGAAAGGTACTTGCCATACGGATTACGCAACGGCAAAATCAGCCGTAAGGCGTTAAACGAAATAGCCCCTGAGTTCCGCGTGGTTCCAAACGACATGGAAGCTGCTCGTGAAGCTCTTCGAGTATCTCTCAACAAGGAATATCCCGTGTTTGACAAGATGAACCTCCGGCTTTACAGCCGTTATTACAGATTTGCTTATGAGCACTTCTACGACAAGCCACATGATAGCAAAATGGATGACGTGGCATTCTATGTCCGACACAAGTTTCTGAATGCCCGCGACGTGGATCCTGATAGTGAGGCATACTTCAAGAGCATTGCACATGACCATTATAGCGAGCTTGGACTCAGCAGAATGGATGTTTATGCAACAGATTGGAATGACGGCAAATGGAAGATTGGATTAAGTGTCTGCTATTCTGCACACATGACCTACTATCTGAACCTTGCAGCCGACTTCTATAAGGCAGGAATGCCGGTAAAGCTCAATGATGCAAAAATCATGACTGAAGCCCTTGATGAGACCGACTATGTCGGATTTACAACATCCAGTTTTCACGACTACATCCGAAATGGTGGAGTTACTGAGAAAATATCGTTGGACAGCGATTTCCGCTACATAGAAAACGCACGGAAGAGGAACGAGGTCAGAAGGAGAATCATCAAGGCAGCCCAATGGGAGCCACAGGAAAAGGTATCCCTATTGTAAAGTGAAACATTAACTTAACAAATAAAAACTTAAAGAAAAATGAAAATAGCAGAAGCATTGGCTATCCGTAAGGATACACAGAAAAAGATAGAGCAGCTTAAAAGTCGGCTCTTGAACAACGTCCGCATTCAGGAGGGCGATGAGCCATCGGAGAATCCGGATGAATTGAAAGCTGATATTGACAAGAACCTCGTGAAACTCTGCAAATTGATTTTCAAAATCAACAAGACGAACATGCACACTGAGGTTGATGGCAAGACCCTCACAGAGATGATGGCTGAACGTGACGTAATGACCATGCGCGTCAGGATACTTCGGGATATCTTTAACAAGGCATCTCAGTCGCAGGACAGATACAGCCGTTCGGAAATTAAAATGGTTACTACTGTTGACATCAAGGCACTTGGTCATGAGATTGACCAGTTCTCCAAGCGGCTGCGTGAGCTTGACATGAAGATTCAGACACTGAATTTTACAACGGAACTTGAAGATTGAGCAAAAGGTATCGCTGCTGTTTACAGATGTGAGCTTAAACCAAGTGGATTGCTAGCGACAGGGTGCTGGAGGGACGTTCGAACCGTCTGAAACTTACGTATCAGGACCCATCACTTTGGCATAGATCACGTCGCAAGTATTATGTCGCACTACCACAAGCTGGCTGTATAACAGGCGGCGATACCATGGTTGTAGTCTGGAACTAATAGGTGTGAGCTAAAACAATTGTACAGATTCTGACTCTGCATGCAGGGCGAACGGGACTCGTCTACATTTACGTGGCAAGTCTATCATGAGTCATGAATTATAGTGCATGGTTTATTTCTCATTACCGCTTAGCTGACTATTATTACAGACGAGGGAGGGCTGAGGGGATATAATAAATATAAGTTCAATTACAAAACAATGATTAAAATGTCGTACAATTATAGATGGGAGGCTACACCCAACCCAAAGATAAAGTTTTGTAGTCTCAATGCAGATGATATTATGAAATCCATACGTGATACTGTAGGGCATGGCAGACTCAAGTCATGGGCTCTTTCAATAACCGACCCAATGGAAGTGTTATTGGGATTCCATTTGCTTGCCGATGATAACACGACTATGGTTAATGCCGCAAATGTCTTATTTGGAAAATCTCCTTGTAGAATACATCCACAATGTAAGATAGAGTTGACTCGTTTCAGAGGAATTGATTCGGAAGAGCCTGTTGACCAATTAGTTTGCGAGGACAATATCTTCTTACAATATGATGCAGCCATTAATTTCTGCAAAAAACATCTCGCTCTATCTAACAGTGGTGAGGACAATTATGCGGTGCCTTTAGATGTAATAAAGGAGGCCTGTACAAACATGCTTATCCATCGCTCATGGGAAGATGACGATTTATACCCGGGTATAGCAATCTACGATGACAGAATGGTTTTCCAGAATCCATGTTATATGCTGAAAGGCATTACATTAGAGGATTTTGTCAATGGCAGGGGCTCCTTTTTACGTAATGATATAATCATTGGTGTGTTCTATCGACGTGGCTATATTTGGGATTGGAGATGCGGCATTGAGAATATTATGAAGGGTTGTCAAGATGTAGGCATGCCCAAACCTCATTATGATTTTACACCATCAAGCGTAAAGTTGGTCATAGGATTTAAGTAGAACTTTATAAAGTTTAATAAAGTAAACTTTCAACTTACATATAAGAAACAAAGTACCATATTGAGGTTAAAAGTATGTTTTATTAAACTTTTTCTTGTTCAATTCGATTATTATACTTATCTTTGCCACAGAAGTATAATAAAATAGACTATGGACTTGGCAGAAACAATGAAATCACGACGAAAAACCTTGGGAATATCCCAGCAGGACTTGGCGGAAATGTCGGGAATAAGTCTTGCCACTATCAAGGATATAGAGCGTGGACAAGGAAATCCATCCCTGAAGACTGCCAAGAAGATTCTCGATATTCTTGGTATGGAGATAAGTTTTAACGTCCGTAAAACAGTGTAAATGGCCACTAGTGTCCACTAATTTCTGTTAAATTGATTCTGAACCGTCTGATAATCAAT
>CAZDAT010000133.1:0-5327 GCA_964503695.1 uncultured Lachnospiraceae bacterium | reverse complement strand
CACTTCCTCAAATCGTGGCATAAACTGTACTTCATCCAAAAGCAAATAATACTTCTGCTCATCTTTCATTACGTTTTTGATATATTGATAACACTTCTTAGGATTTCGCAATTCCTCATTTTCAATACCATCTAGGGCAATCTCAATGATATGGTCATTATCTACACCACTCTCCAATAAATATTTCTTAAATAATACAAACAACAGGAATGATTTTCCACATCTCCTGATTCCAGTGATAATCTTTATCATCCCATTATCTTTTCTTATCTTTAATTGTTTAAGGTATTCATTTCTCTTAATTTCCACAGTGCTTCTCCTCGTTTTTGTGTATTTACACATTTTTTAGTAATTATACTATGTGGTATCAATTTTATCAATATTCATTACCATTTTATGTGTATTTACACATTTTTATGCGTTATATAATTACAAATAAAAATAACACATAACTAATTACTCTAAAAATCTATAGTATAATTCTTTTTCATAATCATACATTCACACTTTCATTTTCCTTCTTTACCTAACTGTGGTTCCAACTGACGTTTTCCTTAATACAAAAACGGATATAAAATTCCCGCTCTTTATCGGACTTACAGCCCGACATAATCAGTAAATAATTTGTCCCGCTAATTTGTGTCACCAGTGGTGTCACAATTTCATTATCTAAACTTCATAGAATTTTATTCCATCCTAATAATCTTATCATACCAGGCTTTATTTTCTGCAAGCAAATGATGCGTTACACAGATACAGGTAATCTCCGGATTCTTTAAAACAATGTTTTCAATCTCAACCGCTGTTTTCTCATCCACATTCGCGGTTGCTTCATCCATAATAATAATCTTTCTTTGAAGCAAAAGTGCCCTTGCAATGGCAATACGTTGTTTTTCTCCACCGGAAAAATTATTACCATTCTCTGATACTCTTGTATCCAATCCATTTTTAAGCTGTGATACCATATTTGTAAGCCCTGCCATACGTACCACATTTTCTACTTCTTCCATGGAATAATCCCGATACAACGTTATATTATTATATAAGGTATCATCAAACATAAATATATTCTGCGGAATCAGTGCACACTGCTGTCTGACACCCTCTTCTGCCATACTTCGTATCTCTTTTCCGTCAATAAGAATCTCTCCCTTATAGCCATCATAATATCTAAGAAGCAAACGAAGGATGGTTGATTTTCCACTTCCACTGTTTCCCACTAAAGCATATTTTTTCCCTTTTTCAAAAATAACGGAAAACCTATGTAATATTTCTTTGCCTTCCTCATAGCCAAAAGTAACATCCCGAAACTCAATTTCTTTTTGGAAAGGCTCTATAGCCCCCGTTTCTTCCTTCCATTCCTTAGAAGTAATTTCCAAGATTCGTTTTCGCACACCGGCAGTAGATTTATAACTGTTCATCCCTTCCACCAATGCAAAAACCGGATAAAAAATATTATTCTGCATACTCATAAGAAGTACCATCTGAGAAACCGTAATTTTTCCTAAAATTACAAGATACGCACTTACAAGAAGCATACAAAGCTGAATCATGACATTCATAGTCTGGGTCATATTATTGGCATGGTCTAAAGAAAAAGAACTTTCATATTTTTTCTTCTGCACCTGTGCATTCCATTCACAATGCATGGAATTAATTTTTCTGCCAATTCCATAACTTCTAATCACTTCAAAACCGGTAAATGCATCTTTTATTTTTTCATTATAAATTGAAGTTTCTTTTAAAAATTCTTCATTCTTTTTGTCCAGATTTTTCGAAAAAAGTTTTGGAAGAAAAAAACTTATCAAAGCTATCACCAGCATCAATATGGCAATCACCCAGTTTACTCTCCAGACATAAATACTTGCCATGATTAACATTCCGCCATACTGAATCATAGTGAATGTAGTCTGAATCGCATTCTCTTCCACTGTCTTTACATCATTATTTAAAACGGATAAATATTCTCCCGAATTTTTCTTATAATATCCTGTAAAATTCTGTCCCATGATATGGGTAAATAAGTCATTTCTGATGTCTTCCACAATGCGGCACTTAAATTTTTCTTTCATATAATAGAAAATCTGCGTGGTGACATAATTATAAACTAAAAATAAAACCAGACAAATTGCCCCATCCTTTACTGTCTTTCCATTTTCCCCGGTTGCAATTGCTACAAAAAACTGCATCATCAGGGAAAGCAAAATACTGTTGAATGCTACCACTAATTCCCAAAATCCCCAGCTAAAAGCAAGGAGCTTGTGTTTTTTATAATACTTTTTCATAGTCTTTCTCCAATTATCTCTTTTTCTCTGCATTCCATTTTGTATATTTAATGAATGTTTATGATAATATGGTATCATTTAGTTATTTTCATTTCAATAACAATTAATTTTTTTGTCATTTATTATTGACTTGGTGTTATTTTTGTCGTATTATTACGATAAAATATTAACATACATATATAAAAGAAGATAAAAACGGCAGGGAGGTATACGATATGTGTCAGGCATTTGAAGATTACAAAGAAGATGGAAGACGTGAAGGATTTAAACTCGGACAACAAAAGGGCAGAAAAACAGGTGAACTTCTGGCTCTGAAAACCGTTGTCCGAAACCTAATGAAGAATCAGTCTGTTTCCTTCGAGGAAGCCGTAGCTATGTTAGGTATTTCAAAAACCAAACAGAAAAAGTTACAATCTTTAGTATAAAATCCATACATGAAAAGCTTCTATGATAACCAACGATGGGGCTGTCGCATTAAGAAAATGAATTTTTGAAATTCAGCATTATATACAAATAAAACTCCGTTTCACTACGTTCAAAAGTCGTTTTATTTGTATATAATGCTGTTCTTTTTAGAAAGTGAACCCTTAATGCAACAGCCTCACCGTTGATGTTATCTTTATTCTTTCTGAATCATAAGCCGAAGAACCTCATCAGACCATTTCTGTATTCTTCTTCAACAGGCAGCGAATAGATACCTTCAAATACCTTTTTCGTAAATCAAAATTTCTTTTATTTTTCCAAAAAAGAAGCAATAAAAAGCAAAATTCCGCTCACAATAATAGAAAGAATTACACCCGCCAATATTACCGGGTATTCGCTTGCATATATTCTATAATTCGAAATCCAATATAATATACAATCAGCAATAGGCACACTTAATAGTATAAGAAAAATAGAACAGGTTCGTAAAAACGTTTTTTTCATTTTTTTATCCTCCAACGATTTTCTCCTCATATGTTACAAAATGCTCACTTGCATTCGTTACTCCCAAAGCCACAGAAGAACCGGAACCAACCGGTATACTAGCACCACCATTTAAAGACACTGTTGTTGTACCATGGTCAAAAATCCCCATCAACAGTCCAGTAAATTTCACCCGCATTTTTGAGCTCTGTTGATACATATAGTAACTTATTTCATTAACTAAATCAATAGAATCCAACTTATAATTTTAAATATAATATTGTGCAATTTCTTATAATTTCCGGTTTTGCAATCGCCTATCTTGAATCTATTTCTTTCTGCAATACCAATTTTTTATCCCGGATTTCAAATATCATATCCGCCAACTCATCCAATTCATTAGAATGCATAACAGCAATCACACTTTTTTTCTCTTTTAACTGCACAAGATAGCTTGTTAAATGCTGCACAGTTTCTTTATCTAAATTCGAAAATGGTTCATCCAGTACAATTACATCAGATTCTTGTGATAACACCCTTAATAGTCCCAATTTTTGCTGTTCACCATAGCTTAAATTTACTCCTGCTTCATTTATTTTTTTATGCTCAAATGTAATACCCAGCATTTCAAAAACTTCCGAATCTATTCTTGTTCCAAACATATTTTCTTTTAAATCCCCTTCTGCAAAAAGAATCGGATAACTAAGATAAGAAGCTTTTGATAGCGAATTTTCTAATTTCAATTCTCCCTCACAGACTTCTATATCCGAAAAGCCAGTCAACAGATTTAGTAATGTTGATTTTCCTGTCCCATTGCCTCCTTTAAGAAGAATCAGCTTTTTCTTAGGAAACACCATTTTTGCTACCGAAAACAACATTTTTTCTTTCTCTGGAGATGAATAGATTTTTCCATCATTCAATAAAGTTAAGTTTTTCATTTTCTGATATTTTACATAAAACCCATCAGGCTGTTTTTGTTCTTCTTTAAATTCCCGCAATCTCTCTATATGTGCCTCATTAATGGAACTGTATATTATAATTTCAAAACATCGGTTCAAAGGTTCCTGTAGTAATTGTGAAAGCTGAAATATTACAAAAAAGGTTCCCAGAGTTACTTCCTGTTTAAAATAAAGCTTTGCTGTAATACCCATGATAATAACAATTAAAATTCCAGACATTATTATAGGAATGTTTGTAGATAAAATTGTATACCATTTAAATTTTGTAATAAACTTCAAATACTTCTCACTACGATTTTTATATAATTTTGAATAATATTCTTCTGCCCTTGCAATGTTAATGGCTCTCTTATCTTCCACAATCTTTTTTGTTCCGCTTAAAAAAGCATCCTGTGTGGGTAACCCGACTTTCTGAAGTTTAGCAATTTTTAAACTTGGGGTTTTTACAACCACCGCAAATAATGGAATATACATTAAGTAAATAAGAGCAAAATATAGATTTATGTATGCCGCTATAATTATCAGCAAAAGAACACAGCAGGCATTTCCAACCAATTCTACATTTATCTGTCCATAAATATCACCACAAGTAAATGCTGACGATGTAACCAAATTAATATAATGTCCCTTTTCTCTTTTAAGATAATTTTTTTGTGAAACCTTTAAAACTCCATCCATCACATCCCTGGAATACTCAATACTTTTATTTAATTGCAATTTCAATGGTAAGAATTGTGCCAAATATATATTACTTACCATTGACAATACCGAAATTACTAAAATAAGACACAGATATCTTAAAATTTCTTTGTCAAATTCATTTCTAACAGAAAGAAAATCTATAAAATTTCCCATTAATAATGACGATACAATAGAAACTGCTGTGCATGCAACGATTCCCAGTGCCAGTAATAAATTCGAAAAACGATATTCGAAAATCTCTTTTTTTAACATGTTCAACTTCTCCTTTTTGGTTTACAAAGAGGATATCATTTGATTTTTCTTTTAACAATCGACGGATAGTTGGGATTTATTTGTTTATTCCAACTGTCAGTTGGAACATTTCTGTTACCCCTCTTATGACAACGGAAATGGGGGACTGACTTGAAAATAATAATTGATTTTTTTGTCGTTTATTATTGACTTTCTGTCACTTTTGTCGTATTATTACGATAAA
>CAZDAT010000132.1:0-5357 GCA_964503695.1 uncultured Lachnospiraceae bacterium | reverse complement strand
AGTATCATAATCTGCAAAATAGTTTGGCATGGTCTTAATGGTTTCTTCGATTTTTTCTAAATCAGCACCTTCCCCGGCAACCACAAAACATTCTCTGACATGCTTTTCTCTTGTGGATAAGGTAGGATTACTTCCGCTTCTGACCTGTTCCAGGGCTTCTTCTACAGGAATGGTATACTGCTTTGCATCCTTTACTCCGTCAATCCGGCGGATGGCATCCGAATGTCCCTGGCTTACCCCTTTTCCCCAGAACGTATAATCTTTTCCTTCCGGCAAAATCACATTCCCATATAAGCGGTTTAGCGAAAACATTCCCGGGTCCCACCCTGCACTGATTAAGGCAACCGTATGGTTTTCCTTTGCAACCTCATCTATCCTGTCAAAATGCTCCGGTATTTTGGCATGGGTGTCAAAGCTGTCAATTACATTAAAATACTTTGCATATTCGGGAGTCTGCTTGGGCAAATCTGTTGCACTTCCACCACATAAAACCAGCACATCTATTTTTCCCTTCATCTCGGGAAGACTGTCCGCACCAAGTACAGGTACATTTTCCATCCGGATTTTTAAATCTTTCGGATTTCTTCTGGTAAATACTGCCACAAGCTCCATGTCCGGATTCTGGCAGACTGCACTTTCTATTCCTTTTCCCAGATTACCGTAACCTAAAATTCCTATTTTAATCATGCTTATTCCTCTCTTTCTATTTGCTCTTCCTTTATTCTGTTTCCAAAAGACATATTTTATTTCGCAAAACTTCTTTCATGACTGTAACCAGATTTTTTATAAAGACAGGTATCTGCACTTTATGACAACTTTTGTTTAAATATTTTCAATCTGCCAGTCAATGGGCTCTAAACCATTTTTTACCAGAAATTCATTTGCCTGACTAAAATGCCTGCATCCAAAAAAACCGCGATAAGCCGACAGGGGACTCGGATGTGGAGCTTTTAATATCAGATGTTTTGGATTATTCAGCATGGCGATTTTATTCTGTGCCGGTCTTCCCCACAAAAAATATACAATCGGTCTGTCGATTTCATTTACGGCACGTATTACTGCATCTGTAAATTCCTCCCATCCCTTTCCCTGATGGGAATTTGCCTGATGGGCACGAACCGTCAAAACGGTATTTAGGAGTAACACTCCCTGTCTCGCCCATTTTTCCAGATAGCCATTATTAGGGATATAACAGCCGCAGTCCGTCTGCAGTTCCTTATAGATATTCTGCAAAGACGGCGGGATTTCCTGTCCCGGAAGAACCGAAAAACTCATTCCATGTGCCTGATGTTCATTATGATACGGGTCCTGTCCCAAAAGCAGCACTTTAACATCTTTAAAGGCGGTACTGTGAAATGCATTAAAAATATCATCTGCCGGAGGATATACAACCCTCTGGCTGTATTCCTGTCTGACAAAATAAAACAAATCTTTATAATATGCTTTTTTAAATTCCGGTTGTAATACTTCCAGCCAGTCATTATCAATCATTGCCATTCTATCCTAACTGCTCCTTTGTGTTTTTACTTAATCTTCCAGGATATTTTCCTCTTCCGGAAGAATGTCATCTGTGCTTATTACAGCTTCTGACACCTCTGCTGTGCCTGCCAGAGCTTCCAGTTTTCTGGTATATACGGCATCACTTGCTTCTTCTACAATTTCCATGGCTTCTGCTTCTGACACATGGAAACTACTATTTAAAATCTCTAATACTTCATTGTAAATGCTCTCTACTTTTGAAAGAACACCAAATTCCTCTGCCTTAAAGAACGCATCATGTTTAATATGCACCGCTTCTAATAAGGAATGAAGAGCATAAACTTTATTCCCCAGGTTCATATAATTCTGATACGCATCTATATTACTCTGCATACGCATAATCACAGTAGCCGCCTCAAACTTCACTTCATCCTCGTCTGACAGCTTATGTCCATAATATTCCTTATAGGCTTCGCTGTAATCTCCGCTGTCAAAAGCTTTTCTGGCACTTTTAAGTGAAATGGCAGGAACCGCAAAAATCTCAATCAAAAGAAGCAGGAGCAGAATGGAAAATGCCAATACGAATGTAACAATAATATGCTTTTTCGGTAATTTCTTTTCCGGTATCTCTGTCTCAGTTGCTTTTGCCTTCTTTTCTTTTTTGGGTTTTTCTTTCTTAGGCTTTTTCGGCTTTTCTTTTTTTGCTTTCTTTTCCTTCTTTTCTTTAACCTTGACTTTTTCTTCCTCTTCCTTGTCAAGCTCTTCCAGGATTTCCTTATTTTCCTCTGAAAGATTCATGTCCTGCTCTAATTTCTTTTCTTCCTCTTCTTCCGGGATTTCTTCCATCAGGGCATTCACGATTTTCTTGAAAAATTTCTTTATCCTGCCACTTTCTTTTTTCTTATTTTCTTCTTTCGCATCCTTTTCTGCCCCGGAATTATCACCGGAATCAGAATCCACCGACAGGATTTCTTCCAGCTTTGCCACATCTACATCTTCCGGTTCTTCTTTTTTTAATGGAGCTGTTTCTTTTTCCTGTTCCTCTAACATACGCAGCAATTCCATATTATCCTCGACACTGCCGTTACCATCAGACATATTCAATAATGCCTCTATTTCCGCCAAATCCTCTGCATTTTCTGCATCAAAGGTAACATCTTCATTGCTGCCGGTTTCTTCACTGCTGTTTTTCGCCGCATCAAGCAGGGCATCTATATCTTCCGCAAAACCATCTTCATAGTCTGTGTCATCTTTTTCGTCATCAAAGGATTCTTCCTGCATTTCAGCCATTAACTGAGCCAGCATGGAATTATCTTCCCTTTCCTGTATCTTTTCCTGCGGCTCATCCGTCTGAGGCAGACTTTGTATGTCCAGGCTGCTCTGATTTTCCATAAGGTCTTCGGCACTTAATTCTTCCGCCGCCAGACTGTCATCTTCATCATTTGCATTTCCCTTCTGAATTGTTTCATCTTCCTGCAACAGGGCATCCAGGGCACTCATATCTATATCTGACAAATTCTCTAAGCCTGTTTTATTTTCCCCGGTACTTCCCTCTTCTTCCGGATTCATGGATTGCAATAAATCATCCAGATATTCTTCATTCGATTTCATGTATTTCCTCCAAAGAACTTATTTTTTCTTCTTGTAAATCATTAGATACATCTTTAGAATAACGCGGTAACAGTCAGTTACAAGGTTTCCAAAAGCTTCTCTTTAACCCTTCTCATGCTGAACAGTTACCAGCATTCAAACTTTTCATAATCAAAAACTATTCTATCATAATATACCTGTTTACACAAATTGATTTCTTAAGAAATCAATCGGATTTTCTTCCACAGAAATTCCTTTTTCCTTAATTTCTTCGGGAAGCTGGTACAGAGTGGAATGTACACGTATAAATTCTGCCTTCTTATTTATCATGGCAATCCTTTCAAAGGGCCATCGGATAACCGAAGGATATTTCATACCAACACCAAATTCTAAGATAGCTATTTTTTTATTCAAGGTTCCCTGCAGCCATTTTGTATACAAATCCCACTTTTTTAAATAACCCTCTTCACTATATTTTTTACAGCCTATACGGTTCATAATCAATCTTTTGCCGCAAACGGGACATAAAATTTCTTCTTTTGCCTCTATTTTTTCAACATAATCTTCCAAAGGATAAATAGCCTCCGTACATACATCTTCACACTGTAAATAGGAATAAGTTCCACAGGGAGCAACTATCCTGTCTTTTTTCAGCTCGCTTTTATATATTTTATCATCATCGCATAAAGTAATCACATAATAATTTTTACCAGCTAAAAGCTTTGCCAGCTTATGATATGCTTCTAATACATTATCATTTTCACATTTATCTATCTGTTTTTTTCTTTCATATTCTTCATAAATTGTAATCCGGTTTTCATCCGCTACGGCAATATTTTCAAATTTTTCCTGAAAACATTCTCCTATACCAACCAGAACCATATCTGAATCTTGAATTATTTCATTTAAATCCATCCTTAAAGCACCTTCCTTATCCATGAAAAGAGAGCTGATTTTTTTGAAAATCAGCTCAAAAAAATCAGCATTCTGTATAAATAAGCTTTTTCTTCATTCAAAGTCGCTTTATTTGTACAGAATGCTGTATATTTCATAAAACTAATTTTAATGCGACAGCTCCCATATCCTATATATTATTTATCAAGAACTAACTTATCAATCTCGCGAACCAGATTGCCAATTTCCGGTTTAGACAACTGTGCATCAGCACCTAATGCCTCACCTTTTCTTCTCATTTCTTCATTTACCAAAGAAGAGAAAATAACCACCGGAATATCTTTTGTCACATCATCCTCTTTAATCAGTTTGGTCAGACGGTGACCATCCATTAAAGGCATCTCGATATCAGTAATCACACATCTGATATGGGATTCCAAATCACCATGTTCTTTACATTCACAGATGAAATTCCATGCCTCTTCTCCGTTTTCTGTATGTGTAAGATTGGTATATCCTGCTTTCTTCAAAGAATCTACAATCAATTTATTCAACAAAACAGAATCTTCCGCTATCAAAATCGGAATATCATTACGTTCTCTTTCGCCTAAAGCTTCTATCTCCGTAACCTTTAATCCTGTCTCCGGATTAATATCTGTTACAATCTTTTCAAAGTCTAAGATAATGATTAACTTATCATTCTTCTTAATAATACCGGTAGAAACTCCTTCTTCTGCGGTGGAAATCGTTGCATTAGGTTTGATAATATCTTTCCATGAAACTCTATGGATTCCGACTACCTGTTCTACATGGAATGCAATATCCAGTTTGTTGAAGTTCGTTACAATGAACAATCCTCCTGCTTCTGATGTTCCTCTCTGTAAACAGTTCTTCAAATCAATGGCAGTAATCATGGTATCACGCGGCATGAAAATTCCTTCAATACTGGGATGGGCATTCGGAACCGGAGTAACATCCTGATATGTAATAATCTCTCGAATCTTAGCTACATTAATACCATAAGAATTACCATCCAGTTTAAATTCCAATACCTCAAGTTCATTTGTTCCATTTTCTAAAAGAATTTTCGTATCCATAAAGTCACCTCTTATTTTGTTAATAGGTTTATAACCTACTTTCTCCCCTATTTTTATTTTACTATGCCTATTATAACATATTTATCTAAGGTTTCAAACATATTTTCTGAAATTTCTGAAAACTTTTTATCCAAACCCTGTTATTTATGAAATCCGCTCTTTACCGCACCCTTCAAATCAGATAATCTGCTTTTGAAAATGCGAATATTTGTCAGATACATAGCAAAAAAGATTCCACCTTTCGATGAAATCTTACTTTTTCATGTACCCTCAAAACCGAACACATCTTACTAACAC
>CAZDAT010000131.1:0-5498 GCA_964503695.1 uncultured Lachnospiraceae bacterium | reverse complement strand
CATAAAGAATTGCCGCTTTTTCTTCATTTCTTACTTTCATGGCGGCAAGACCACCCTGTTTTTTCAGCCACTTAAATACTTTTCCGCAAATATAGATGCCGTATGCCGGAGGGGTATTATATAAAGAACCATTATCCGCATGAATCTTATACTGGAGCATGGTAGGGGTTCCCGGAAGTGTGTCTTCGGTAATCAAATCCTCTCTGATAATCACGATTACCACTCCCGCAGGACCGATATTTTTTTGTACACCGCCATAAATAATACCGTATTTACTGACATCCACCGGTTCAGACAAAAAGCAGCTTGACACATCTGCTACCAGTGTCTTTCCCTTGGTATTGGGAAGTGTCTTAAATTTAGTTCCGTAAATCGTATTATTTTCACATATGTAAACATAGTCTGCATCTTCAGAAATTGGTAAATCAGAGCAGTCGGGAATATAAGAAAACGTTTTATCCTCACTGCTTGCAATCTTATTTGCTTTTCCATATTTTAAAGCTTCCTGATATGCTTTTTTTGCCCACTGTCCGGTAACGATATAATCTGCCACTTTATTTTTCATCAGATTCATGGGAATCATGGCAAACTGCTGGCTTGCCCCGCCCTGTAAGAATAAAACTTTGTAGTTATCCGGAATCTCCATTAATTCCCTCAAATCAGCTTCTGCTTCTTTGATAATGGTATCATAAGCCTTGGAACGATGGCTCATTTCCATAACCGACATTCCGGTTCCCTTATAATCTAACATTTCTTCTGCCGCTTCACGAAGCACTTCTTCCGGTAACACTGCCGGACCTGCCGAAAAATTATATACTCTGGCCATTTTTCCAATCCTCCTGCTTTTGATTTTTTGATACTTGTATATATTTTTACATTCTACAACATTTTAATGCTTTAGTCAATTACATTGTTATCATTTTAAATCATTCAGATAACAGTTAAGTTGCCATTCAATAATGAATCACTACAGGCATTCCCACCTCCAGCATATCATACAGTTTTTCCATGTTCTCCAAAGGGGTATTTACGCAGCCATGGGAGCCGTTATTTTTATAGATTTCACCGCCAAATTCACTTCTCCAGGTAGCATCATGAAGTCCGATGCCGCCATAGACCGCTACCCAGTAATTTACAAAGGTACGATAATTTTTTCCCTTTAAAATGGCATTCCGGGCTTTATTGTATACATAACAGACAACCTCCGGAGTTCCCATCCCCTTGGTGGTACAGCCTGTCACGACTTCTGTTTCCAGCACCTTTTCACCGTCAGAAAAAAACATCATTTTCTGCTGTGTCATATCCACTTCCACATAAGTCGTGTCAATGGCATTCGAATCTTTGTAGGTAACATTTCTGATGTAAGCCGGCTCACGCACCAGTTCTACAGGGTCTTTCAGATAATCCAGTAAGAAATTTACCTCTTTTTGCTGATAGATTTTGGTTCCATAATTTCCTTTTTTCAGAACAATTTTTCTTCCATCATGGGTGGTAAAAGGAAACTGCTGCCAGGTATCATGTTCATTTGCCATTTTTTCCACAAAATCAGCCACTGCATTTTTGTCAAAGGTAAGATTTCCCTCTTTATCCAGAAGGAAATTATCTTCCTTATCCTTTGCTATCCAAAGGGCAATTTCTGCCGGCATAATTTTCTTTTCTTCTTCTTTTAACTTATAGGTTAAGGAAATATTCTGCAACGCATCTATTTTTTGAAAAAGCTCACGAAGCTGCTGCATTTCTACAGTTTCTTCCCTTGTAAAATAGCAGCCCTCTTCTTCCAGATTTATCTCTTTTTTACCATTCTTGATAGCTTCCGCTATCCTTTCCTGTGCCAGAATCGTATTTAAAATCTTTTCTTTTTCTTCCAGAATCTCATAACCGTTTTCCCCGGACACAATAAAAAGACTGTCTTGTTTTAAATTCAGGTTACTGTCATAACTGGCTGTGGTATATAACCAGTCTTCCAGGGAATTTTCATTGAAGGAAATCTTCGGACTTACCCATTCATCCTGATGCCCGGTCAGTATATGGCTGTACCAGACAAAGGGATTTTGTTTCCTCCGGTATTCCTTCAGTGCACCTTCAAAATCATACTGAATGCCAAGAGAGGCTGTTTCCAATACTTCAACATCCTGCGGTGTCACCACATACACCACATCATATTCATAGTTTTTTTCCAGCTCCCCTGCTGCTTCCGAAACTGTTTTTCCTGTACAATATATTCCATTAATCCATGTTCCATACATAAAAGAATCCTGATAATAAATTGCCAGACCCAAATAAATCAGACCCGGCAAAATTATCAATATGGTCAAAAGCAGGAACATACTTTTCATCCATTTCTTCATCACATATCCCATTTCATATTTTAATTACATTTTTCTTCCAAATCCCTGGCATCAAAGGCTTCACTGATTGGTGCCCCTGCCGGAACCATCGGAAATACTTTATCATCCTTTGGTATGATACAGTTTAATACCACGGGCTTCTTTAACGCAATGGCTCTTTCCAGTGCCGGTGCCACTTCTTCCTTTCGGGTCACCAGTATGGCTTCACATCCCAGTCCTTCAGCAACCTTACAGAAATCTACCTTGTCCTCCAATACGGTCTGGGAATATCTCTTATCATAAAACAGGGTCTGCCACTGACGAACCATGCCAAGTACATGATTATTAATCACCACCTGTATGATGGGAATATTATATCTGCTGGCAGTTGCCAGTTCGTTCATATTCATCCGAAAACATCCGTCACCGCCGATATTAATACAGATTTTATCCTTTTGCCCCATTTTTGCCCCGATGCAGGCTCCCAGACCATATCCCATGGTTCCCAGCCCCCCGGAAGAAAGAAATGTTCTGGGGCGGGTATAATGGTAAAACTGTGCAGCCCACATCTGATGCTGGCCTACATCCGTGGTAATAATTGCCTCTCCCTTTGTTACCTTATCTATCTGTTCTATAATATAAGGACAGCTTAAGCCTTGTGCATCATACTGTAATGGATATTTTTCTTTCAGTTCCCTGATGTATTCCAGCCATTCGTCGTGCTTTATGTCTGAAAGTCTTTCGTTTAAAATGGATAAAATTTCTTTTAAATCCCCTGTCAGACTGGCATCCGTTTTTATATTTTTATCGATTTCTGCAGCATCAATGTCTATCTGTAAAACTTTGGCATTTGCGGCAAATTTTTCCGGATTACCAATCACCCTGTCTGAAAATCTGGCTCCCAGAACAATCAGCAAATCGCACTGGCTGACACCAAAATTCGAAGTTTTCGTTCCATGCATTCCCAGCATTCCCGTATATAAATCATCATAGCCGTCAAATACACCTTTTGCCATCAAGGTATCACAGACCGGAGCCTGGATTTTCTTTGCAAAAGCACGTACTTCTTCATACGCTTCACTGGAAACTGCTCCGCCGCCCACACAGATAAAAGGCTTTTTCGCATTTTGAACCAGCTCCATGGCTTTTTCAATTTCTGCATTGGTATAATGACTTCTTTTTTCAGCAGGAACCGTAGTTTTCTTTTCATATTCACAAAAAGCCGCGGTAACATCCTTGGTAATATCTACCAGTACGGGACCCGGTCTTCCGGATGCTGCAATCTTAAAAGCCTTCCGTAACGTAGGAGCAAGGTTTTTCACATCCTTTACAATAAATCCATGCTTGGTAATAGGCATGGTCACCCCTGCGATATCCACCTCCTGGAAACTGTCTTTTCCAAGCAGGGGAAGATTTACGTTAGCTGTAATGGCTACCATGGGAACGGAATCCATATATGCCGTTGCAATTCCGGTCACGAGATTGGTTGCTCCCGGTCCGCTGGTTGCCATGCAGACTCCCACTTTTCCGGTTGCCCTTGCATAACCGTCTGCCGCGTGGGCTGCTCCCTGTTCATGACTGGTTAAAATATGAAAAATCTCATCCTGATGTTTATATAAAGCATCGTACACATTTAAAATCGTTCCGCCGGGATATCCGAAAACAGTATCTACACCCTGTTCTTTTAAACATTCAATTACAATTTCTGCTCCTGTAAGCTGCATATCTTCTAAACCTCTCTTATGGTTTTATTTGTAATACTTTCGCCTTTCTTTTCCGGTTTATTTTTCCGGCACCTGTAAAATGGCTCCCGTATTTCCACTGGTCACAAGCGAAGTATATCTTGCCAGATATCCGGTTGTAATCTCCGGCTTTCTTGGCTGCCATTTTGCGGCTCTTTTCTTGAATTCTTCTTCGCTGACCTTGGCATTTATGGTATTGGCAGGAATATCTATTTTAATGATATCTCCTTCTTCAATCAAAGCAATGGGACCTCCCACAGCCGCTTCGGGAGATACGTGACCAATGGAGGCTCCTCTGGAGGCTCCGGAAAAACGACCGTCTGTAATCAGTGCTACACTGGCTCCAAGCCCCATGCCTGCAATGGCAGAGGTAGGATTTAACATTTCTCTCATGCCCGGACCACCTTTTGGTCCCTCATAACGGATGACCACAACGTCACCGCTGACAATCCTGCCGCCTTTAATGGCTTTGATGGCATCCTCTTCACAGTCAAACACTCTTGCCGGACCTTCATGAACCAGCATTTCCTCTACCACTGCGGAACGTTTTACCACGCAGGAATCCGGTGCAATATTTCCCTTTAAGACTGCAATTCCTCCCACTTCACTATAAGGATTTTCCACAGGTCTTATAACTTCGGGATTTAAATTTACGCATCCCTTAATATTTTCAGCCACTGTCTTTCCTGTACAGGTAATCAAATCGGTATATAGCAGGTTCTTTTTGTTTAATTCATTCATTACAGCATATACACCGCCTGCCTCGTTCAGTTCTTCTATGTAGGTATGTCCTGCCGGAGCCAGATGGCAGAGATTTGGTGTTCTGGCACTGATTTCATTGGCAATATCCAGATTCAGTTCCACCCCTGCTTCATGGGCAATGGCGGGAAGATGCAGCATGGAGTTGGTAGAACAGCCTAATGCCATATCCACAGCCAGGGCATTATGAAATGCTTTTTCGGTCATAATATCCCTGGGTCTGATATTCTTTTCCAATAATTCCATGATTTTCATGCCTGCGTGTTTTGCCAGACGTATCCGTTCTGAATAAACTGCCGGAATGGTTCCGTTGCCCTGTAAAGCCATACCGATGGCTTCCGTCAGACAGTTCATGGAATTTGCCGTATACATACCGGAGCAGGAACCACAGGTAGGACATGCTTTTTCTTCAAATTCTGTCAGCTCTTCTTCCGTAATTTTTCCTGCCGCATGTGCCCCCACTGCCTCAAACAGACTGGACAGACTGGTTTTACAGCCATTCACCTTTCCTGCAAGCATGGGACCGCCGGACACAAAAATAGTCGGAATGTTCAGCCTTGCCGCTGCCATCAAAAGTCCCGGTACGTTTTTGTCACAGTTGGGAATGCATACCAACGCATCCAGTCCATGTGCCATCGCCATACATTCTGTACTATCCGCAATCAAATCT
>CAZDAT010000130.1:0-5511 GCA_964503695.1 uncultured Lachnospiraceae bacterium | reverse complement strand
ATATTTGGAATATATGTTTGCTTTTTTACTTTTTCTTTGTTATACTTTAAGTAATCATACGAAAGGAGTCTGGTACATATATGGCAACCGGAAAAATCAGTACAAAACAACAGGAAATTTTAGAATATATAAAAAGTGAGATTTTGAGCAAAGGATATCCTCCCGCGGTAAGGGAAATCTGCGAAGCAGTTCATTTAAAGTCTACTTCTTCCGTTCATTCCCACCTGGAGACTCTGGAAAAGAACGGATTTATCAGACGTGACCCCACCAAGCCGAGGGCAATCGAAATCTGTGATGATAATTTTCAAATGGTAAGAACGGAAACGGCAAGTCTCCCGGTCATTGGAACAGTAGCCGCAGGAACACCGATACTGGCTGAAGAAAACATTGATTCCTATTTTCCGGTACCTGCTGATATGGTGCCAAATGGGGAACCTTCTTTTGTTCTGAAGGTCAAAGGAGATTCCATGATTAATGTGGGGATTTTTAATGGTGACCAGATATTTGTACAGCAGTGCAACACTGCCAGAAATGGAGATACTGTCGTAGCCTTAATTGATGATTCCGCTACGGTAAAGACTTTTTATAAAGAAAAAGACCATATCCGCCTTCAGCCCGAAAACGACGATATGGAACCGATTATTGTAGATGATTGTCAGATTCTTGGAAAAGTATTTGGTGTATTCCGCTATTACAAACATTAAATTTCTTTTAAAAAGCTGTTTTCTTTAAAAACTTAATTTAAAGAAAACAGCACTATATACAAATAAAACGACTTTTGAACGTAGTGAAATGAAGTTTTATTTGTATATAGTGCTGTTCTTTTTTAGAGTAACTCTTAACGTGGTAGTCTCTTTTATTCGTATTTTTAATATTCCAGAACTTTTCCATCTTTCCAGATACGTTCCAAATCATAAAAGCTACGGCTTTCCCTGTCAAAGATATGAACCACGATATCCCTAAAGTCCATTAAAATCCAGTTTGCCGAATCATATCCTTCTACCTGCTTTAATGAAAAACCTGCTTTATGCATTTTTTCTTCTACCGCATCTGCCATGGCCTGTATCTGGCTTCTGTTTGAACCTGTGGCAAGAATAAAACAGTCACACAGGGAAGAAATCTCACCGATTTCTATCACCTTAATATCTTCACCTTTTTTATCTTCCAAAGCTTCAACTGTATTTTCAATCATTTTCTGGGTAACATTCATTTTCCATTTGTTTCCTTTTATAATAATTATAAGTTTCCTGCGTCATTGGGTCTATTTCTTTTTCACTTTCCCTTAAATGAACCAGAGTGTCTTCTAATATCTGTACCAAAGCTTTATCCATATCCTGGAAGCTTAACCTGCGAACCTCATCCAGATTTGAAACATGATTTCTGCCGGGTTCTATATAATCAGAAATATATACAATCTTTTCCAATAGTGACATTTCGGGTCTTCCGGTTGTATGATATAAAATTGCGTTTATAATATCCTCATCCTCAATCCCATATTTGTTCATTGCAAGATATCCGCCGACTTTTGCGTGCAGTAAAAAAGGATTTTTCTGCTCTGCTTCACTGACCTCTATATGATGCTTTTTGCAAATATGAAGTTTTTTCTCATTATCCATGCACTTCGCACAATCATGAAGCAGTCCGGCAATCTCAGCTTTCTTTATGTCTTCACCATAACGCATTGCCATGGCGGCTGAAGTATAGGCAACTCCTAATGTATGCTCATATCTTTTGCCATCTAAGACCTTCGCAAGCTGTTTTTTTATTTTATGCACATCTGAAATATTCATACAATAACCTCAGAATTAATTATTTTCTTCCTCTACATAAAGGTGTTTTTTCTTAATTACTTCCGCGGTTTTATAATGAGTCATATAACGGATGCTTTTTCCTGTTCTGACACGTTCCCTAATCTGGCTTGCGGAAATATCTACACTTCTGGAATGCAGTCTTATAATGTGGGTCTGGTATTTTTCTTCCATTTTCTTAATCTCTGCTTCCAGTTCTTCCTCGTTATATCCGCCACGGATGGCAACTGCAACCGTCACCTCCTGAAAGATTTTTTCAGGGTGCATCCACTTATCCATCATAAACAGGCTGTCTGCACCAATGATAAAGAAATATTCCGTATCAGGATTCTGCTCTTTTAATGCTGCAATGGTTTCGTAAGAATAGGAATTGCCACCCCTGTCTACTTCAATTCTTGATAGGGCAAAATGACTGTTGTCTTCGATGGCTTCTCCCACCAGGTCAATTCTTGTCTTGGCGTCTAAAACGTCACCATATTCTTTCATATAGGAATTACCGCTTGGTACAAAAAGAACTTCATCTAACTCCAATTCTTCATATGCGTTTTCTGCTAAAATTAAATGTCCTAAATGAATCGGGTTAAAGGTTCCCCCCATAATACCTACACGTTTTCTACTCATAATCCTGTACTCTCCTTAAAAAATCAATCATTGTTTATATTTTAACACTCTTTTTGTATTAAATCAAGTACAATTAAGATATCATTACATGGGCAGAATAATCTTGGGATTCTTTTTATCGGGTTTGTACAACACAATTTTTTTTCCAATCACCTGGACAACCTGTGAACGTGTTCTTTCTGCTACCATCTCTGCAATCGCCCTTGGGTCATCCATGCAGTTTTTTAATACTGCTATTTTTAATAATTCCCTGTTATTAAAAGCCTCACTTATTGCCTCAGTTACTTCCGGGGTCACACTGCCTTTCCCAATCTGGAAAAGCGGGTCCATGGTACTGGCAAGACTTTTTAAATATGCTCTCTGTTTACTTGTCATTTCTATCACTCATTTATCCTTCCTATTTGTAATAGTCAAATTTATGACCATATATTCTGACGGTATCTCCTTCAGAAATACCAAGATTTTCCAACTGCTCCAAAATACCATTTTCTTTTAAGAAATTCTGGAAGAAAACAAAGCCCTTTTCACTTTCCAGATTCGTATATCCAAGCATCTTTTCAATTCTTGGTCCTTCAATCACGTATTCCTCTTCATCGGCATCATATTCTACCGTAAACGGCTCGTTGCCAAAGCCTGCAAATTCCGGGAAAAATTCCTGTTCAAATACCGTTACCTCATCCGGTATCTGCTCTAACAGCTCCCGCACGTAAAATAATAATTCCTTTACACCCTCACCACTGACAGCAGAAATCGGAAATACTTT
Source organism: uncultured Lachnospiraceae bacterium (assembly GCA_964503695.1). GTDB lineage: Bacteria > Bacillota > Clostridia > Lachnospirales > Lachnospiraceae > SFDP01. The sequence continues at coordinate 2,319 of CAZDAT010000130.1, read as the reverse complement.
AATTCCCTGTGGTTCAAACTCGGCACGAATCAGTTCCACCGGATTGTTTTCAGTATCATAAATACAATCTATCTTATTGGCAGCAATTACCTGTGGTCTTTTTGCAATCTCCTCATTATATGCCTCTAATTCCTTATTGATGGCATAAATATCTGCAACAGGGTCTCTTCCCTCTACTCCTGCCGCATCCACGATATGAACCATGACCTTGGTACGTTCAATATGTCTTAAAAATTCATGTCCTAGGCCGACACCTTCAGAAGCACCTTCTATCAGTCCCGGAATATCTGCGATTACAAAGCCCTTTCCACCCGGCATGTCTACAACTCCAAGATTCGGGTTCAGTGTCGTAAAATGATAGTTGGCAATTTTAGGCCTTGCATTGGTTACTCTGGAAAGAAAGGTTGATTTTCCAACATTGGGAAATCCCACTAAGCCAACATCTGCAATTACTTTCAGTTCTAATAACAATTCCAGTTCTTTGGCCGGCTGACCGGGCTGTGCATATTTCGGAGCCTGCATGGTACTGGTAGCATAATGCTGGTTTCCTTTGCCGCCTCTTCCTCCGGTCAATAACACATATCGTCTGTTATCTCCGGACATATCTGTAATTACTTTTCCTGACTCTGAATCCTTGACTACAGTACCTTCCGGTACTTTTAAAATAATGTCTTCCCCATTTTTACCGCGACAGTTTTTCTTACCGCCATCTTCCCCGTTCTGGGCACGATAATGATGCACATGACGGTAATTGACCAGAGTATTCATTCCCTCATCAACTTCAAAAATCACATCTCCGCCATGACCACCGTCTCCGCCGTCAGGTCCGCCATTGGGTACGTATTTTTCCCGGCGGAAAGAAACATGTCCGTCGCCGCCTTTTCCACTTTTTACATATATTTTCGCTCTATCTGCAAACATCTGTCTCTCCTAAAACAAACTTCAAATACAAACTTTTCCTAAAAACAAACTCAACTTATAATTTAGAAAAGGCTTCAAACAATCGCTGTTTGAAGCCCATCATAGGTACTATTTTTCTACAGGATAAACGGAAGCCTGTTTTTTATCTCTTCCTTTTCTTTCAAATCTGAGTACACCGTCAACCAAAGCGAATAATGTGTCATCTCCGCCACGTCCTACATTGATACCCGGATGAATCTTAGTTCCACGCTGTCTGTATAAAATATTTCCTGCTTTAACAAACTGTCCATCAGCTCTTTTTGCACCTAATCTCTTGGATTCGGAATCTCTACCGTTTTTTGTAGAACCCACACCTTTTTTATGAGCAAAAAATTGAAGATTCATATTCAACATAAGTTTACACCTCCTCGAATGTTAAGTCTATAAACGTTTCACCGTATTGTTCCCTGATTTCTGTTAAGCCAAGAACCATAGAATCTAACAGGAGTACTGATTTCGCATTGATACCTTTTTCAAATCTGCAGTCAATCAACCCTTCCTCTTCATTAGTCACAAGCTTAAAGTCTTCACCCACAAGCCGTTCCAAAGAATTAATGGTATTGATGACCAGAACCGAAATAGCCGCACATACAATATCCTCTCCGGCATCTGCATATCCGGAATGTCCGATACAGTTAAATCCCCTGTATTCACCTTTTCCTGTCTTAAAAATTGAAACATGAGTCATATTGTAACCTATTAAGCATTAATCTTGTCGATTTTAACCTGAGTGTATGCTTGTCTATGACCATTTTTCTTATGGTAACCGGTTTTTCTCTTATATTTGTAAACGATAACTTTACGTGCTCTTTTCTGAGCTTCTACAGTTGCTGTTACAGTTGCGTTAGCTACTGCTTCTCCAACTTTAAGTCCGTTATCACTTACTGCGATTACCTGGTCAAAAGTTACAGTGTTTCCAGCCTCAACATCGAGTTTTTCAACTCTGATTACATCACCTTCAGAAACTTTGTACTGTTTTCCACCTGTTGCAATAATTGCGTACATAAGGCACCTCCTACTTACAAACTTTTTGTTTGTTTACTCGCTAGCTTTGGTGCTTGAAACTGTTAATTTCAATCTTATAACCTCGCTATGCGGCATACTCATATATATTAACCTGTACATTTTCAAATGTCAACAGGTTTTTAGATTTTTTTATGTTTTTTCTATATGTAACTTCTATTATTATTTTTCAAGACTCAATTAATCCTGTGAATTATATTCAGAATCCCCAAAAACAATAAATGTGCCGGATACAATTTTCGCTTACTTTCGGATGAATTTATCAATTTAACTTCTGATTGGAAACAAACCTGTATCTGTCATTTTCTTTTTCCAGAACGACCTCCCATTTTCCAC